>NZ_JBEYFC010000089.1:0-24391 GCF_040634175.1 Streptomyces sp. NPDC007162 | reverse complement strand
GCCACCAACCACCTCGGGCACTTCGCGCTCGTCAACCGGCTCTGGCCGGCCGTCGCGGCCGGCGGGGCGACCCCCTGCCCGGTCAGCGGACCGGCAGGGACCGGGTGTGCTCGATGCGGACGGCGTCCAGGGCGCGCGGGTTCAGGCCGAGCAGCCGCAGCATCGTCGGCGCGATCTGCGTGGTCCGCACCGGCGCGTCGACGCGCACGGCGTGCGGGGTGCCGGCGCCGTAGACGACGAGCGGCACGTCGCGGTCGTCGGCGGCCGCCCCGCCGTGCTCGGCGATCTTCCCCTTGCCGCCGGTGTAGACCACGCCGTACTGGCTGATGCCGAACACGTCGGGCACGCGCGAGTCGCCGGGCCGGGCGTGGAAGTACCGGGCGGCGGCCGCACCGGCGTACACCGTCTTCAGGCCGCTCGCCGTGAACGGCTTGGCGGCTCCGTCGATGCCGTTGCCGGTGCCGGACTGGGCGAGCAGGTAGGCCTTGGCGAACTCGGTGGCGGCCTGGGAACGGTCGTTGAGCCACAACAGCATGGCGTCGTCGTCCACGGCGTGGGCGACCAGGTCGCCGGCGCCGGGGTGGGCGGCCTTCCAGGCGGCGTTCAGCCCGTCGAGCAGCGGTCCGTCGTCGATGCGGGTCAGCGCCTTCGGGTCGGTGGGCGACTGGCCGTGCTTGGAGGACAGGATGACGGTGGTGCTGCCGTCCAGGCCCCGCTTGTGGATCTCGGCGAGGAACGCCCCGACCTCATGGTCGACGAAGGCGAGGTTCTTCGCGAGCAGCGGGCCGGGGGTGCCGGGCGTGGTGTAACCGCCCGTCAGGCCGTCGGAGACCGGCAGCTTCTGGGCGGTGGACACGGACTGGAAGTTCATCCCGAAGACCGCCGGGACGCCGGTCCGGTGGGTGCCGCTGTGGTCGTGGCCGTCGATCTCGTTGAGGACGGCCTTCACCTTGTACGCGTCGTACTGCTCGGTGGCCGCGTTGTCCTTCGTCCAGTCCTGGCCGGCCGGGTAGCCGATGGCCTGGCTGTTGATCTCGGGGGCGAACAGGTCCTGGATGCCGTCGCCGGACGGGCCGTCGAGGATTTCGTAGGCGACGTGTTTGTCCGACCACGCGGTGCGCAGCCCCGCCTTGCGGGCCACGTCGAAGACCGTGTTCACCTTGAGGTAGGAGTGCGGGTAGACCGGCTTGCAGGTCTTCGGGTCGACGGGCAGCTTCGCCGGGTCGATGAGGGCGGCGGCGTCACCGGTCATGTTCAGGATGCTGCCGGGCAGGTCGGACAGGCCCTGGCCCGCGTCGAGGGAGTTCTGGTTCTTGTCGAGGTCCTCGGTGAGGTCGACCTCGGCGCCCGGCTTGACGCCCGCGCAGTGGGTGGTGCCGGCCGGGAGCAGGGCGTTGCTGTAGGTGTCGTCGTAGTAGACGCCCGTGACGCCCGGGTCGCCGCCGGTCAGCTGGCCCACCATGCCGGGGAAGGAGTCGGAGGGGACGGTGGTTCTCGCGTGGGTGTACTCCACGCCGCCGCCGGCCAGGCGGGCGAGCGCGGAACGCGGGTGCCGGGCCACGTACCAGGCCAGGTCGGACTGGTGCAGGCCGTCGACCGACAGCAGCAGGACGTGCCGGGAGCGGGACGCGGGGGAGGCCGAGGCGGGACCTGCTGTCGCGGCGGTCAGGCCGCCGACGGCGGCGAGCGCGGCGGCGGCGGCCGCGACAGGACGGAGGGGGTGTCGGAACACGGTGGTTCTCCTCGAAACTGAGCGAAGCTCGTGACCCTGCGGGTGACGCACCGACATTCGAAGTGGAGAACGTGTACGGAACCGGACCTGCGTGCCCGATTCTGTCAAAGAACGTCATGTCGGCGCGCAAAGCCCACCGGCCTGTAGCCCACCTCGGAGACAGAGGAACGATGTCCGACCGCAGATTCCGGATCACCACCGCCGTCCAGCGGCACGTCGCCAATCCGCTGACCCGGCTCATGCCCTTCCAGACGTTGCTGGAGACCACCGGGCGGGTCTCCGGGCAGGCCCGGCGGACGCCGTTGGGCGGGCGACGGGTCGGGGACAGCTTCTGGCTGGTGTCGGAGTTCGGGACGAAGTCGCAGTACGTGCGGAACATCCAGGCCGATCCGCGGGTGCGGGTGCGGATCGGCGGACGGTGGCACCACGGCACCGCCCACCTGCTGCCCGACGACGACCCGGTCGCCCGGCTGCGCACCCTGCCCCGGGGCAACAGCGCCGCGGTGAAGGCGCTGGGCACGCAGCTGCTGACGATCCGGGTCGACCTCACCGACTAGGACGGCCCCTGGCTCAGCTGGCGGCCTTGTAGAACGCGTACGTCGCCGCGTACGGCACCGAGATCTGGTCCGTGCCGGTGCAGGCTGCGGCCGGGGCCACGCCGCCCTCCGTGTCGAGGCGCTGGACGTAGGTGACACCCTCGAAGGTGCCGGCGCCGCGGGTGGCCGTGGCCTTCAGGAGCAGCTCGGGGACGGCGCCGTCCTTGGGGGAGTTGGCGATCGCCGAGGCGTTCACCGCGCTGCCATCGACGGTGGAGACCCACACCGGGCCACGGGAGTGCAGGGCGACCGGGCGGTGGGCGCGGTCCCGCTTGTCGGAGAGGGTGGCGGCGGGCTCGAGGAGCTTCCAGGCACCGTCGGTGCAGGTGTAGGTCTGCACGCCGTGCGCGGAGTAGACGCCGGTCAGCCTGTTGCCGTCGGGCACCGCGAGGGCGGCGGGGGCGTGGACGGCCGGGAGGTGGGCGGGCCGGGCGGAGTACGCCTGGACGGCGGTCGTACCCAGCACGGTGGCCGCCGCGGTGGCGGCCACGGCCGTGGTGGTCAGGGCGATTCTCTTGGCGAGCTTCATGGAGTGGTCTCCGGAGGATTCCGTGCGTGTTCGAGGAAGGAGAACGGCCGGACGTCGATCAACCGGAAACCGGCCGTCCCTCTTGTGTCCCGGACGCTACGGACCCGCCCCCTCCCGTGCGGCCACTTTCACGATCTCTGCCCGCCGAGGACACCTCCCCGAGCCCGAAGGGGCAGGTGACCGGCCGGTAACACCTCACCCGGGCCAGACGATCGCCTGCACCTCGCTGTAGGCGTGCAGCGCGTACGAGCCCACGTCCCGGCCCACCCCGCTCTTCTTGAACCCGCCGAACGGCGCCTCCATGTTCCGGCCGACCGTGTTGACGCCGACCCCGCCGGCCCGCAGCCGCCGCGCCACCCGGAAGGCCCGCGCCACGTCTCCCGACCAGACGTAGTCGATGAGGCCGTAGTCGGAGTCGTTGGCGAGGGCGATGCCCTCCTCCTCGTCGTCGAAGGGGACCACGGAGACGACCGGGCCGAAGATCTCCTCACGGGCCGCCCGCATGTCGTTGGTGCAGTCGGCGAGGAGGGTGGGGGCGACGTAGAACCCCCGCTCCAGCGGCGGGCGTTCGCCACCGGCCACCACCGTCGCCCCTTCCTTGCGGGCGAGTTCTACGTACGACTCGACGCGCGCCCGGTGCTCGGCGGTGATCACCGGCCCCACCACGGTGCCGGGTGCCGAGGGGTCCCCGACCGGCAACCGGCGTGCATACGCCGCAAGTTGCTCCACCAGCCGGTCGTACAGCCCCCGTTGCACCAGCACCCGGGTGGGCGCCGTACAGATCTGCCCGCTGTAGAAGGAGAACGTGGTGCCGATCCCGGCGACGGCCGAGCCGACGTCCGCGTCGTCGAAGACGACCGCCGCGCCCTTGCCGCCCAGCTCCATCAGCTGCCGTTTCATGTCCCGTCCGCACACCTCGGCGATGCGCTGCCCGACGGCGGTGGACCCGGTGAAGCTGACCATGTCGACGTCCGGGGAGGCGACGGCCGCCTCGCCGACCCCGGTGGACCTCCCCGAGACCACGTTCAGCACGCCCGGCGGGGCCCCCGCCGCCTCCAGCGCCTCCGCCATCCGGTAGACGGACAGGGGGTCCTGCGGGGCCGGCTTGACCACCACCGTGTTGCCCATCGCCAGCGCGGGCGCGACCTTCCCCGCCGGATTGGCCCACGGGTTGTTGTACGAGGTGATGCAGCTGACCACGCCGACCGGCTGCCGTACGGCCAGCGCGCCCATCACCCCGGCCTTCCCCATCGGGCCGGCCTCGTTGATCTGCGGTGGGATCGCCCACTCGGCGGGCTCCACGGTCGCGTACCGCCGGAACCGGGCGGCGGCCACCCCCACCTGCATGGCCCGCGCCGTCCCGGTGGTCGCCCCGGTCTCCGCCCGCGCCAGCTCCGCGTACGGCCCCAGTCGCCCCCGGACGATGTCGGCGGCCCGGCCCAGCACCGCCGCCCGCTCCCCCGCCGGCGTCCGTGACCACGCCCCGAACGCCTCCCGGGCCGCCGCGCAGGCGGCCAGCACCTGCTCCTCGGAGGCCTCGGGAGCCCAGCCGACGGTCTCCTCGGTCGCCGGGTCGACGACCGCGTAGTGCCCGCCGTCCGGCTCGACCCAGGATCCCCCGACGAACAGCCGCTGCCCCTCGGCCGCCGCGCTCACCGGGTGCTCACCGTCCTGGTGTCCCGCCCGGACCGCAGCACCTTCCCCGGTACGGCACCGCTCACCACGTCGTCCCGGATGGCCTCGACGCCGTTGACCCAGACCGCCCGCACCCCGATCGCCTTCGAGTCCAGGCGCGGGCTGTCGCCCGGCAGGTCGTGCACCAGGGTGGCCTGTCCCGCGGCGATCCGCTCCGGGTCGAAGAGCACCAGGTCCGCGTGCCAGCCCTCCGCGATCCGCCCGCGCTCCCGCAGCCCGAAGAGCCGGGCGGGGTCGTCGGTCAGCATCTTCACGGCCTGTTCGAGACCGAGCAGCTTCCGGCCGCGCAGACAGTCCCCGAGGAACCGGGTGGTGTACGGCGCCCCGCACATCCGGTCCAGATGCGCCCCGGCGTCGGACCCGCCGAGCAGCACGTCCTCGTGCTGCCAGGTCTCGGCGCGCAGCGCCCAGGACTCGGGGTCGTTGTCGGTGGGCATGGGCCACAGGACCGTCCGCAGGTCGTCGGCGGCGCAGATCTCGACCAGGGCGTGGAAGGGTTCCTGGCCTCGCTCCTGCGCGATGTCCCGCACCACGCGGCCGGTGAGCCCGGCGTTGGCCTCGCTGTACGTGTCCCCGATGACGTACCGCCCGAAGTTCGCGAGCCGCCGGAACACGCCGGCCTCCTTGGACCTGGCCCGCTCCAGCATCTCCGCCCGCACCCCGGGATCCCGCAGCTTCTCGATCCGTTCCGGAACCGGCAGCCCGAGGATCGGCCCCCAGCCGGGGATGAGGTTCAGCGCGCAGAAGGTCCCCAGCGACATGTTCATCGGCGTGAGGATGGGCATGGTCAGGGCCACCACCCTCCCGCCCGCCTTCCGTGCCCGCTCACTGGCCCGGAGCTGCCGCGGCACCCGTTCCGGCACGGACGCGTCCACCGTCAGCACGTTCCAGTTCAGCGGCCGCCCGGCCACCGCGCTCATCTCGGCGAACAACTCGATCTCGGCGTCGCTGAACTGGTCCAGGCACCCGGCGACGATCGCCTCGATCTGCGTCCCCTCGTGCTCCCCCACGGCCTTGGCGAGGGCCAGCAGCTCGGCGGGGCGCGCGTGCCGGGAGGCCACCGGCTGCCCGTCCCCGTCGGAGTGGGTGCTGGACTGGGTGGTGGAGAAACCCCACGCTCCCGCGTCCATCGCCTCGTGCAACAACCGCACGATCTCGCCGAGTTGCTCGTCACTGGGCTGCCCGCCGACCGCCTCGGGGCCCATCACGTACCGCCGCAGCGCGCAGTGCCCCACCATGAACCCGGCGTTGACGGCGATCCGCCCTTCGAGCGCGTCCAGATACTCCCCGAAGGAGTTCCAGCTCCAGGGCGCCCCCTCCTCCAGCGCGACCAGGGACATGCCCTCGACCTTGGACATCATGCGCCGGGTGTAGTCGGCGTCGGCGGGGCGGGCAGGGTTCAGCGGCGCGAGCGTGAAGCCGCAGTTCCCGGCGGCGACGGTGGTGACCCCGTGGTTCAGGGAAGGGGTCGCGTAGGGGTCCCAGAAGAGCTGCGCGTCGTAGTGCGTGTGCGGATCGACGAACCCGGGCGCGAGCACGAGCCCCGAGGCGTCCTCGGTGGTACGGGATTCCCCGGTGACGGTTCCGACGACGGCGATCCGACCGTCGCGTATGCCGACGTCGGCGGTGTACGAGGGTGCGCCCGTCCCGTCGACGACGGTCGCCCCCTTGATGACGTGATCGAGCACGAACCTTGCCTCCTCAAGCACGCGATGCGCTGACCGGCCTGCTTTCCCCCTCAAGCCCCCTGACGGAAGCGCGTGGTCCGGTGCACCGGATCCGTGTCGATCTTCGGAATCACGTGCTCCCCGATCAACCGGATCGTCTGCAACGTCTCCTCCTTCGGCACCCCCACCGGCAACCCGAAGCTCAGCTGATCGGCCCCGGCCTGCTCCCACCGCTTGCACTGCCGCAGCACCTCGTCGGGGTCGCCGCAGATCAGCAGCTCCTCCTCGACCAGCAGCTCCACGAACTCCGGCGTGTACTCGGGCAACGTCTCCGGCCACTCCGGGAACCCCTCGGGCCGCGGGAACGTGTCGTGGTACCGGAACACCAGCGAGGGCAGGTAGTGCAGCCCTCCGGACGCCGCGATGCGGATCGCCTCGTCGTGCGTGGGCGCGCAGATCGCGGTCGTCGTCACCATCACGTTGTCGTTGACGAAGTCCCCCACCGGCTCGGCGTTCACGATCGCCGTCTTGTACTGCTCAAGCACCCACTCCATGTCGGAGACCTTCTGGATGCTGAATCCGAGCACCCCCAGCCCCTTCCTCGCGGCCATGGCGTACGACGGCGGGGACCCGGCCGCGTACCACATCGCCGGGTGGGACTTCCCGTACGGCTTGGGCAGCACCTTCCGCGGCGGCAGCTGCCAGTGCTTGCCCTGGAAGCCGGCGTACTCGTCCTGGAGCCACATCTTGGGGAACTCGGCGATCGTCTCCTCCCAGATCTCCTTGGTGTAGTTCATGTCGGTGACACCCGGTATGAACCCGAGGATCTCGTGGGAGCCGGCGCCGCGCCCGCTGCCGAACTCGAAGCGGTTGCCGGTGAGGTGGTCGAGCATGGCGACCTTCTCGGCGACCTTCACGGGGTGGTTGACCTGGGCGAGGGGGTTGAAGATCCCGGAGCCGAGGTGGATCCGCTCGGTGGCGTGGGCCAGGTACCCCAGGTACACGTCGTTCGCGGACAGGTGCGAGTACTCCTCCAGGAAGTGGTGTTCGGAGGCCCAGGCGTACTTGAAGCCGGACCGGTCCGCCTCGATGACGTACTCGGTCTCCTCCATCAGTGCCTTGTGCTCGGCGAGGGGGTCGGTCTCGGCACGTTTGCCCACGTATCCCTGTACAAAGAGCCCGAATTCCACGGCGGTTCACCGTCCCAAGTTCAGGTGGTCCCTATGAGTCCTACGACTTTCTGACGTTGCGTCAGAAACGTCAATAGTTGACGGTCCGTCAGATGACGCTGACCCCGGCCAGCCATCCCCCGTCGATCACGAACGGCTGCCCGGTGATGTACGACGAGTCGTCCGAGGTAAGGAACAGCGCCAGCCGGGCCACCTCCTCGGGCCGCCCGATCCGCCCCAGCGGCACGAGCTTGCGGTACAGCTCGTCCAGGGCGCGGCTCATCTCCGTCGGGTCCGCGTCCGGGTCCAGCCGCGCCGGGTTGGACATCGGGGTGTCGATGGCGCCGGGGCAGATCGCGTTGACGCGGATCCCCCGGTCGGCGAGTTCCAGCGCGGCGACCCTGGTGAGGCCGAGCACCGCGTGCTTGGTCGCCGCGTAGGTGCCCACCGCCGCCATCCCGGTCAGCGCGGTGTAGGACGCGGTGTTGACGATGGTCCCGCCGTCGGCCAGTTCCGGCGCCACCGTCTTCATGCCGAGGAAGCAGCCGACCTGGTTGACCTGCACGACCTGCATGAACTCGTCGAGGGGCGTGTCCACGAGGGCGTTGAAGCGCAGGATGCCCGCGTTGTTCACCAGCCCGTCGAGACGGCCGTACGCCTTCTTCGCGGCGGCGACGGCGGCCTGCCAGTCCTGTTCCACGCCCACGTCCAGGTGGACGTAGGCCGCCCCGATCTCCTTGGCGAGGGCCTCGCCCTGGTCGTCCAGCACGTCGGCCACGACGACCCGCGCGCCCTCCGCCACGAAGAGCCGCGCCTCCTGCTCGCCCTGTCCGCGGGCCGACCCGGTGACGATGACGACCCGCCCGTCCAGCTTCCCCATGCCACGCACTCCTCACGTCAGGTGGGGCGCGACCTCGGCCCCGAACGCGGTGATCTGGTCGATGAGTTCGGTCCGGCCCCGACTGCGGAACCGCACCTGGATCTGGTCCACGCCCATCGCGCGGTAGGCCCGCAGCGACTCGGCGAGGGACTCGGGGCGGCCGCTCAGGGTGCGGCGGCCGACCTCCCACCCGGGCGTGCCGACGTACAGCGGTTCGGTGATCGCGCCGACCGTCAGCGGCCCTGTCACACCGGCCTGCGCGCGCAGCCGCCGCAGCCGGTCGATCTGGGCCGGGAGGCGGTCCCTCGGGTCGCCCTGCGGCAGCCAGCCGTCGCCCTTGAGCGCGGCCCGGCGCACGGCCGCCGGTGAGGACCCGCCGACCCACACCGGCACCCGCCGCTGGGCGGGGCGGGGCCGCTGGCCGAGTTCCTCGAAGTCGTAGAACTTCCCGTGGTGGGACGGGAACTCGTCCGCCCCCAGCGCCGCCCGCAGCGCGTCGATCGCCTCGTCGAGCACCGCGCCCCGCTGCCGGAAGTCCACCCCGAGCACCTCGAACTCCTCCCGTACGTGTCCGGCCCCGACCCCGAGGACGAGCCGCCCGCCGGAGAGGTGGTCGACGGTCGCGTACTGCTTGGCGGAGAGCAGGGGGTGGCGCAGCGCGACGACGGCGACATGGCTGAGCAGGCGGACCCGCTCGGTCACGGCGGCGAGGTGGGCGAGGGTGGCGACGGGGTCGTACCAGACCGTGCTCATCGCGGGGGCCAGCCGGCGCGGGATCGCCACGTGGTCGCAGACGGCTAGGTAGGCGAAGCCGGCCCGGTCCACGGCCCGCGCGATCTCGACGAGGTCGGCGGCGCCCGCCCCGGCCTCCCAGCTCTCCGCGTACATCGTGGACTGGGACTGGACGGGGAGCTGGATGCCGTAGTCGGTCACCGCGGACCGCCCCAGAGACCCTCCGGGGTGAGTCCCAGCAGGTCGATGGCGTTGCCGCGGACGATCCTCTCCACCACGTCCGGTGCGAGGTGGCCCATCTGGGCCTCGCCGACCTCCCTCGACTTCGGCCAGGTGGAGTCGGAGTGCGGGTAGTCGGTCTCGTAGAGGACGTTGCAGAGGCCGATGGAGTCGAGGTTCTTCAGCCCGAAGGCGTCGTCGAAGAAGCAGCCGTAGACGTGGTCGGCGAAGAGTTCCGAGGGCGGCCGGGTGACCTTGTCGGCGACCCCGCCCCAGGCCCGGTTCTCCTCCCAGACGACGTCGGCGCGTTCCAGGATGTAGGGGATCCAGCCGATCTGGCCCTCGGCGTACATCACCTTCAGGTTCGGGAAGCGTTCGAACTTGCCGCTCATCAGCCAGTCGACCATCGAGAAGCAGCAGTTGGCGAAGGTGATGGTGGAGCCGACGGCGGGCGGGGCGTCCGCGGAGGTGGACGGCATCCTGCTGCTGGAGCCGATGTGCATGGCGACGACCGTGCCGGTCTCGTCGCAGGCGGCGAGGAAGGGGTCCCAGGCGTCGGTGTGGACGGAGGGCAGCCCGAGGTGCGGGGGGATCTCGGAGAAGGCGACGGCGCGGACCCCGCGGGCCGCGTTGCGGCGGACCTCGGCGGCGGCCAGTTCGGCGTCCCAGAGGGGGATGAGGATCAGGGGTATCAGGCGGCCGCGGGCCTGCGGGCCGCACCACTCCTCCACCATCCAGTCGTTGTAGGCCCGCACGCAGAGCAGCGCCAGCTCGCGGTCGGCGGCCTCGGTGAAGGTCTGCCCGCAGAAGCGCGGGAAGGTGGGGAAGCAGAGGGCGGACTGGACGTGGTTGACGTCCATGTCGGCGAGCCGCTGCGGCACGTCGTAGGAGCCCGCGCGCATCTGCTCGTACGTGATCACCTCGAGCTTGATCTCGTCGCGGGAGTAGCCGACGGCGGTGTCGAGGCGGGTGAGGGGGCGGTGCAGGTCCTCGTAGATCCACCAGTCGCCGACCGGGCCGTCCTCGCCCGGCGCGCCCATGACGGGCTTGAACCGGCCGCCGAGGAAGCTCATCTCCCGCAGCGGGGCCCGGACGATGCGCGGCCCGGTGTCCAGGTACTTCTTCGGGAGGCGGGACTGCCAGACGTCCGGCGGCTCCACGGTGTGGTCGTCGACGGAGATGATCGGCGGGAGGGTGCCGTCCTGGATGTCGTCACTGTCCATGGCGCTCACGGTAGCGCCGATCTGACGAACCGTCAGCTGTTGAGATGACGGTTCGTCAGGCTGATGCGGCGGCGCGGTGGGCGCTCCGGGAAGAATCGTTCCATCAGGGGACCGCGCCGCTCGCGGGGGCAGCCGTCACGTGAAGACTCTGTGGACCACCGCGTGTCGCCCTGTGATCGGTGTCTCGCCCGGCTGACGCAATCGGCTGAACAAGGCAAACTGACGGGGTGAGTCGGGTGTCTAGGGGGACGGGCATGGACGGTGGACCGCGGGTACCGGAGCAGCGGCGCCCCTCCTCCGCGGCGGAGGCGGCGGCGTTGCGCTTCAGCGTGCTCGGTCCGGTGCGCGCCTGGCGCGCCGAGGAGCCGCTCAACACCGGCTCCCCGCAGCAACGCGCGCTGCTCGCGGCTCTGTTGCTGCGCGAGGGCCGGACGGCGACCGCGGCCGAGCTGATCGACGCGCTGTGGGGCCCCGAGCCGCCCTCGCAGGCGCTGGCGGCGGTCCGCACGTACGCCTCCCGGCTGCGCAAGGTCCTGGACCCCGGGATCCTGGTCAGCGAGTCCGGCGGGTACGCGGTGCGGGGGCTCGGCGAGGGCGCCCTGGACCTGGCCGCCGTGCAGGACCTGGCGGCGGAGGCGGAGAAGGCGAAGAGCGCCGGGGACCTGCACCGGGCCCGGGACGTCCTGAACCGGGCGCTGGCCCGGTGGGACGGTGAACCGCTGGCGGGCGTCCCCGGCCCGTACGCCGACGCCCAGCGGGCCCGCCTGGAGGAGTGGCGCCTTCAACTGCTGGAGTCGCGGCTGGACATGGACCTGGAACAGGGCTGCCACGCGGAGGCGGTGTCCGAGCTGACGGCGCTGACCGCCGCGCACCCGCTCCGCGAGCGGCTCCGCGAGCTCCTCATGCTCGCCCTGTACCGCAGCGGCCGGCAGGCCGAGGCCCTCGCCGTGTACGCCGACACCCGCCGTCTGCTCGCCGAGGAACTCGGCGTGGACCCGCGGCCCGGCCTGCGCGAGCTGCAGCAGCGGATCCTCCAGGCCGACCCGGCCCTCGCGGAGCCCTCCGCCCCCGCGGCCGAGCCGCCCGCCGCCCCGGTGCGCCCCGCCCAACTCCCGGCGACCGTCCCCGACTTCACGGGGCGTTCCGCCTTCGTGGCCGAGCTGAGCGAGGTGCTGGCCTCGGCGGAGGGCCGGGTGATGGCCGTATCCGCGCTGGCGGGCATCGGGGGCGTCGGCAAGACCACCCTCGCCGTGCACGTGGCCCACCAGGCGCGGGCGGCCTTCCCGGACGGCCAGCTGTACGTCGACCTCCAGGGCGCCGGGGCGCAGGCGGCGGACCCGGAGACGGTCCTCGGCTCCTTCCTGCGCGCCCTCGGCACGCCGGGCTCCGCCATCCCCGACTCCCTCGACGACCGGGCGGCCCTGTACCGCTCGGTCCTGGACGGCCGCCGGGTGCTCGTCCTGCTGGACAACGCGAAGGACGCGGCCCAGGTACGACCGCTGCTGCCCGGCACGGAGGGCTGCGCGGCCCTGGTCACCTCCCGGGTCCGGATGGTCGACCTGGCCGGGGCGCACCTGGTCGACCTGGACGTGATGTCCCCCGACGAGGCGCTCCAGCTCTTCACGAGGATCGTCGGCGAGGAGCGGGTGGCCGCGGAGCGCGAGGCGGCCCTGGACGTCGTCGCGGCCTGCGGCTTCCTCCCGCTCGCGATACGGATAGCGGCGTCACGTCTCGCGTCGCGCCGCACCTGGACGGTGTCGGTGCTGGCGGCGAAACTCGCCGACGAACGCCGCCGCCTCGACGAACTCCAGGCCGGCGACCTCGCGGTGAAGGCCACCTTCGAGCTGGGCTACGGCCAGCTGGAACCGGCCCAGGCCCGCGCCTTCCGGCTGCTGGGCCTCGCCGATGGCCCGGACATCTCCCTCGCCGCGGCCGCGGCGGTCCTCGACCTCCCGGCGGAGGACACCGAGGACCTCCTGGAGGCCCTGGTGGACACCTCGCTGCTGGAGTCGGCGGCGCCGGGCCGCTACCGCTTCCACGACCTGGTCCGGCTCTACGCGCGCGCATGCGCGGAGCGGGACGAGCAGCCACCGGGCATGGGGGAACCTCCCACGCCTTTCGGGCAGTGGGGGAGCGAGGCGGCGATGTCGCGGCTGCTGGACTTCTACCTGGCCACTGCGGCGGGGGTGTACGCGATCGAGCGCCCGGGCGACCGGACCGTGGAGCACCTGGCGCCGACCGGATACCCCGGGCTCTCCTTCACCGGCCACCGCACGGCGCTGGACTGGTTGTACGCCGAGGCCGACTGCCTGCTGGCCTGTGCGCGGCAGTCCGTCCGTGACGGCAGGCTGCGCGCCGCGATCGACCTGCTGTGGGTGGTCAAGGACCTCGCCGAGTCCGGCGCCAACGCACGCGACTACGAGGTTGCGGCCACAGCGGCCCGCGACGCCGCACAGCTGCAGGCCGACCCGTTGGCCGAGGGCCGGGCCCGGATGGCGATCACCAACGTCCACATCGTCGCCGGCCGATTCGACCTGGCCGACGAGGAGGCCGCGCAGGCCATGGAGTTGGCCGAGGCGACCAGGGATCCGCTGCCGAGCGGCGTAACACCGAACGACCGGGGAATCATCGCCCTCTATCAAGGGCGCCATCACGACGGCGAGGCTCACCTGAACGTGGCGCTCGCCAACTACCGCGCCGACGGCAACCGGCCCGGCGAGGCCAGCGCGCTGTGCAACCTGTCCCGCATCCAGCTGGCCACCGGCCGCGTCGCCGAGGCGGTGCGGCTCGCCGGCGAGGGCGTGGCGATATACGACACCCTGGGACACACCCTCAGGGGCGCGAACGCCCGATACGCCCTGGGACTCGCCCTGACCCAGTCCGGGCAGCCGGACCAGGCCCTGACCTGCCTGGACGACGCCTTGAGCGTCTTCAGGGAGAGCCGTCAGCGTCTCTGGGAGGGCATGACCATCTTCCGTATGGCGGAGGTGCACCTGTCGGCGCGCCGCCCTGCCCAGGCCGCCGCGATGGCGGAGCAGTCATTGTCCCTCCTGCGTGGCATCGGCGGTGAGTGGCGGCACGCGAACGTGCTCACCGTCCTGGGTCGCAGCCTGCGCGACATCGGGCAGTCGGACCGGGCTTGCGCCTGCTGGCGCGAAGCGCTGGTGGTGTTCGAGCAGTTGGGCGCCCACGAGGCCGCCGAGGTTCGCGCCCTTCTCGCACCGACGGCAGCCGCCTGACCTGCGCCGCGACCCGTTCATCGTTCGTTTATCGCCACGCGTCATCCTCAATCCATCGGTCCGGCGCGTCGGGGGGCAGGCGGATCGACACGGTAGGCCCACCCATTAGGGTGACGGCCGCCGCGCCTGTCCGGCGGCACCCGGGGGAGCCGCCGGACAGGCCTTGCCTACTTTTACACAGAGGAGCACAACCGATGAGCGACGAGAAGACGAGCCGGCCGGTCGTCACGCCCGACGAGAACCACGCGACCGACACCAAGGTCGTGGCGCTGGAGAACCACGCGACCGGCGCCGAGAAGGCGATCCTGGAGAACGGCACCGCCGACACCAAGGTCGTGGCGCTGGAGAACCACGCGACCGGCGCGGAGAAGGCGCTGCTGGAGAACCACGCCACCACGGAAGCCGCAGGCTGAACCAAGGTCCGGGGGGAGCACCGGCCGCGGCGGCGCGGAGGGGGAGCCGCCGCGGCCGAGGTGTGTCGTGGCGGAGGTGTGCCGTGGCGGAGCCCGCCCTCACACCTCCATGACGCGTACGTCGTACTGCGGGATCCACTTGTCCCGCGTCACCAGGGTCATCCCCTCGATCTGCGCCTGCGCGACCAGTATCCGGTCGAACGGATCACGGTGATGCGCGGGCAGCCGCCCGGCCCGCACACCGTGCCCCGCCGTGATGGGCAGCCCGGTGAACTGGCTGTCCCGTACCCGCTCGGCGAGGTCCTCCGGCGCATCGAGCTTCCCGAGCGACTGCTTGATGGCGATCTCCCAGGGGGTCACCGCGCTCACGTAGACACCGGGTTCGGTGTCGAGCAGGTCCTTGACCTCGCTGGACAGCTCCGGGGAGTCGTCCAGCCACCAGAGCACCACATGGGTGTCGAGCAGGAGCCGCATCAACGCATCCCGAAGGCGTCGGCGATGTCGTCCGGCAGTTCGTCGAAGTCCTCGGGGATGTGGATCCGCCCCCGGAGGGATCCCCGGGCCGTCCGTCTCACCTTGGGCCGGAGCGGAACCACCTTGGCGACCGGCTCCCCGGCCTTGCTGATCACGACTTCCTCGCCCGTGGCGACCTGCTCCAGGATGCGGGAGAAGTGGGTCTTGGCCTCATGCACGTTGTACTGGCGAACCGCATCCACGGTGGCCACCTTCCAGTCGGTGATCCAGTCAGTGGACTAATCACTGGACTAACTCTAGCCGATGAGGCCAGGGGCGTCATCCGGTACCGGTGACGGGCCGACCCCGCAGCTCCCCCTTGAGCACCTTCCCGCTCGCGTTCCTCGGCAGGTCACGGACGAAGGCGACCGATCTCGGGACCTTGTAGTTCGCCATCTCGCGACGCGCCCAGGCGATCAGGTCGTCGGCGGTCAGCAGTGCGTCCGGGCGGCGGACCACGAAGGCCTTGCCGACCTCGCCGAGGCGGGCGTCGGGTACGCCGACCACCGCCACGTCGGCGACGTCCGGGTGCAGGCCGAGCAGTTGCTCTATCTCCGCCGGGTAGGCGTTGAAGCCGCCGACGATGAACATGTCCTTCAGACGGTCGGTGATGCGGAGGTTGCCCGCCGCGTCCAGGATCCCGACGTCACCGGTGCGCAGCCAGCCGTCCGGGGTCAGGGTGGCGGCCGTCGCCGCCGGGTCCTCGTAGTAGCCGCGCATCACGTTGAAGCCGCGGACCAGCACCTCCCCGGTCTCGTCCACCCGCACCTCGGTCCCGGGTATCGCCCGGCCCGACGTCGACGCGATCACCGTCGGGTCGTCGCCCCGGCGGCACATGGTCACGATCCCGCTCGCCTCCGAGAGGCCGTAGGCGGTGAGGACCGTCCCGACGCCGAGTTCACCGCGCAGGCGCTCGACGAGCCGGAGGGGTACGACGGCGGCTCCCGTCACCACCAGGCGCAGCGCGGACAGGTCGTGGGTGTCGCGTGCCGGGTGGTCCAGGAGGGACTGGTGGAGGGTCGGGGGGCCGGGCAGCACCGACACCCGTTCCGCGGCCACGTTGGCCAGGACCGTCGCCACGTCGAACACCGGCTGCGGGATCATCGTGGCGCCCCGCATCAGGCAGGCGATCACGCCGGCCTTGTAGCCGAAGGTGTGGAAGAAGGGGTTGACGATGAGGTAGCGGTCGTCGGTGCGCAGGCCCGCCAGGTCCGCCCACACCTGGTAGGCGCGCAGGGTCTGCGCATGCGTGATCATCGCGCCCTTGGGACGGCCGGTGGTGCCCGAGGTGAAGACGATGTCGGAGAGACAGTCACCGTCCAGCCCGGCCGACCTGGCCGCCACCTCGCCGGCCCCGACGCCCTCTCCCGCCGCCAGGAAGTCCTTCCAGGTACGGAAGTCGGCGGGCGCGTCCGCCGCCAGCACCACCACGTCCCGCAGGTCCGGCAGGCCGGGCAGCGGACCGGGCCCGGCCCCCTCCCCCGCCGCCCTGCGCAGTGACGCCACGTACGAGGTGCCGAGGAAGGTGCCCGTCACGAACAGCAGCCGGGCCCCGCTCCTGCGCAGCACGTCCGCCGCCTCGGCGCCCTTGAAGCGGGTGTTCAGCGGGACCAGCACCCCGCCCGCCGACACCGCGCCCAGCGCCGCGACGATCCACTCCAGGGAGTTCGGCGCCCAGATGCCCACCCGGTCGCCCGTCCCGACGCCCGCGGCCAGGCAGGCGGCCGCCGCCCGTTCCACCCGGGCGCCCAGCTCGGCGTAGCCGATCCGGGTCCGGCCGTCCACCACCGCCTCGGCGTCCCCGTACCGCCGTGCCGCCGACCGCACCAGTCCCGGAACGGTCCCCCACTCCATGTCACCGCGCACAACCGGCCTCCCCGGACACGTAGCTGACTGTCCGTCAGATTAGCTGTAGCCTGACGCCCTGTCAGCAAACCGCGACAGCCGTGGAGGTGCGGGCACATGGCCGGTCTCAGGGACATCAAGGACGCCACCGCCATCGTCGGGATCGGGCAGACCCGCTTCGCCAAACGGCTCGACGAGGACGAGCGGACCCTCGCCTGCCGGGCCGTCCTCGCCGCCCTCGACGACGCCGGCATCTCCCCCGGCGAGGTCGACGCCCTCGCCTCCTTCACCATGGAGGAGACGGACGAGGTGGAGCTGGCGAAGGCGGTCGGGTTCGGCGACCTGACCTACTTCAGCAAGGTGGGGTACGGGGGCGGCGGCTCCTGCGCCACGGTCGCCCACCTCGCCGCCGCGATAGCGAGCGGACAGGCGACGGTCGGGGTCGCCTGGCGGTCCCGCAAGCGCGGCTCCGGCCCCCGCCCCTGGACCAACACCACCGTCCAGCTCCCCACCCCGGCCCAGTGGACCCGGCCCTTCGGCCTGCTCCGGCCCGCCGACGAGATAGCCATGCTCACCCGCCGCTACCTGCACGAGTACGGCGCCACCCGCGACCACCTCTTCAACGTCGCCCTCGCCTGCCGCAACCGCGCCAACCAGAACCCCGCCGCGATCATGTACGAGCGCCCGCTCACCCGCGAGATGTACATGACCTCCCGCTGGATCAGCGAGCCCCTGTGCCTCTTCGACAACTGCCTGGAGACGGACGGCGCGCTGGCCTGCGTGGTCGTCTCCCGGGAACGGGCCCGGGACTGCGCCAAGGCCCCCGTCTACGTCCACGCCGCCGCCCAGGGCCTGCCCGCCCAGCACCACGGCATGGTCAACTACTGGAACGACGACCCCCTCACCGGCCCCGCCTGGACCGCCGCCCGGCACCTGTGGAAGCACGCCGACCTCACCCCCGAGGACGTGGACGTCGCCCAGATCTACGACGCGTTCACCGCCCTCGTCCCGCTCTCCCTGGAGGGGTACGGGTTCTGCGGGCGGGGTGAGGGCGGGGCCTTCACCGAGCAGGGGGCGCTGGAGATCGGCGGGCGGCTGCCGCTCAACACCGGTGGCGGCGGGCTCAGCGAGGCCTACGTGCACGGCTTCAACCTCATCACCGAGGGCGTGAAGCAGCTGCGCGGCACCAGTACCGCGCAGGTCCCCGGCGCCGCCACCTGCCTGGTCACCGCCGGTGAAGGGGTCCCGACCTCCGCCCTCCTCCTCACCAACCGGAGCTGAGATGCTGCGACCGGCCACCGACACCGACGGCGCCCCCTTCTGGGAGTACGCGGCGCGCGGCGAACTGCGCGTCCAGACCTGCGCCGACTGCCACGAACCCCGGTTCCCGCCCCGGCCGTGCTGCCCGCACTGCCGGTCCTTCGCGAGCGAGTGGCGGCCGACGAGCGGACGCGGCCGGATCTGGTCGTACGTCGTCCCGCACCCGCCGCTGCTGCCGGACTACGCCGCCGAGGCGCCGTACAACGTCGTGGTGGTCGAGCTGGACGACGCGCCCCGGGTGCGGCTGGTGGGGAACGTGGTCAGCGAGGCCGGGGCACCTCTCAACTCCCTTTCCCCGGACCGGATCCGGATCGGCGCCCGGGTGCAGGCGGTCTTCGCGGACGGTCTGCCGCAGTGGGTCCTGGAGCGGCCGTGAGCCTGCGCGTCGCGACCGACAAGGAGACCGGGGTCGCCGTCGTCACCCTGGACCGCCCCGGGAAGCTCAACGCCATCGACCTGCCGACGGCCGCCGAACTCTCCGCGGCGTGGCGGGCGTTGCGCTTCGACGACGCGGTGCGGGCCGTCGTCCTCACCGGAGCGGGCGGGCGGGCCTTCAGCACCGGTCTCGACCGGGACGCGGTGGTGCCGCAGCCCTCGTCGCCGTACAGCCAGGACGATCCGCTGATCGCGATCGGGCCGAAGACGAACGACCTGTGGAAGCCGGTGGTCGCCGCGGTCGCCGGGATGGCCTGCGGGGGCGCCTTCTACCTGCTGGGCGAGTGCGACTTCGTGATCGCCGACGAGACCGCGGCCTTCTTCGACCCGCACACCTCCTACGGCATGGTCAGCGCGTACGAGTCGGTGCTGATGGCGCAGCGGATGCCGTACGGGGAGGTGGCCCGGATGGTGCTGATGGGCAACGCCGAGCGGGTCTCCGCGCGGCGGGCGTACGAGGTGGGGCTGGTGTCCGAAGTGACGTGCCCCGGAGAGGCGTTGGATGCCGCCGTGCGGTGCGCGACCGTGATCGCCGGGTATCCGACGGAAGGGGTGCAGGGGAGCGTGCGGGCGCTGTGGGCGGCGAAGGAGGCGGCGCGGGAACGGGGGTTCGGGACGGCGCCGCACCTCATCACGCTGGGGAACCTGGCGGACGAGCGCCAGGCGGAGCTGTTCGCCGACCGGCCGCGCACGCCCCCTCGTATCCGGTGAGCGAGGGCCGCCCATGGGGTGGCGGCTCCATGTCGTCGGGCGGCCCCTCACGCCGTGCGGGCCGTCCCCGTGCCCTTCTCCGCGTCCAGGGCGTACACGCACCTGTCCTTGCTGCACGCGTACACCACCCCGTCGCGCACCACCGGTGACCCGGTGATCTCACCCCCGGTGGCCAGCTTCCAGCGCAACCGCCCGTCGTCGGCCTTCAGGGTGTACAGGAGGTGGTCGGTGGAGCCGAAGTGGATCCGTCCCTCGGCCACCGCCGGGGCACCCACCACGTCACCGCCCGCCTGGAAGCGCCACTTGGGCGTCCCGGTGACCGCGTCCAGGGTGTACAGCCCCTTGCCGCTGCCGACGTGCACATGGCCGCCGGCCACCAGCACCGGCTCGATCGACGCCCGGGCCTCGGTGGCGATGCGCCAGCGGTCCCGCCCGTCGGTGGCGTCGAGGGCGTAGACCGTGCCGAGGTAGTCGGCGAGGTAGATGCCCCCGCCGGTGACCGCGGGGCCCGGCACGAACGTCGGCGGGGAGAGGAACACCGCCGGTGCCTCGAAGTGCCAGCGCACCCGCCCCGTCGCGGTGTCGATGGCGATCACGCGGGTGCCCGCGCAGGCGTACACGAAGCCGTCGTCGGCGTGGGTGAGGCGGACCGGGACGCCACCGCAGGAGGCCGCGTCGCCGATGGGGTACGACCAGCGCTCGTCACCGGTACGGGCGTCCAGCGCGCGCAGCCGCGCGTCCTGCCAGACGAAGACCGTGCCGTCGTACAGGGAGGGCCCGGACTCGGGGGCCTCGAAGTCGGTCTGGGCGCCGGACAGCTCCCAGAGCTTCTGCCCGTTGGCGGCCTCCCAGGCCTGGACCCCGCCGCCCCGGGTGCCGGTGACCAGGGTGCCGCGGTCGGCCTTGAGGGAGTACACCCAGGCGTCGGTGGACAGCCGCCACAGGTCACCGCCCTCGCGGGCCTCCAGGGCGAACAGGGTGGGACCGTCGGAGGCGTGGATACGGCCGTCGGCGACCGCCATGGACCAGGCGACGTCCCGGGTCTTGAAGCGGCGGCGGCCGGTGGCGACGTCGAGGGCGTGCACCTCGAAGGAGGTGACGTAGACGAGGTCGCCGTCGACAGAGGGGGTGCCCCAGACGTCGTTGGACATCCGGAACCGCCACGGCCGCCAGCCGGACGCCGTCTCCGGGGGCTGGGCGAGCACCGGCGGGACGGCGGGGTCGGCGCCGTTGACACCGGGGCTGGGGCGGGACCAGCTGGCCACCAGGCCGGCCTCGGGCGGGGGCGCCTTGACGGCGGCGGCGCGGGCGTCGGCGACCCGCGGGCCGGGTCCGATGGGGACCTGGCCGCCGGCCAGCCGGACCGGGCCGGTGTCGGGGGCGCCGACCGGGACGGACGCGGGGATCGCGGGGTCGTACGACGGTGGCGGCGGGAGGACCGGGCGGCCGCCGCTGCGGGCACCGGACGGGTGCGCGGAGGGCTTCACGGCGGGACGGCCGCCGCGGCGGGACTCGATCAGCCCGACCGCCTTCTCGGGCAGCCAGGCCGACGCCGTACCGCTGTCGTCGGAGCCGGAGCCGAACAGGTGGGGTGCCAGCTGGGCCTGGAGGTCGGCCGGGTTGGGGCGGGCGGCGGCCTCCATCTGCATGCAGGACTCGATGAGCGGGCGCAGCTCGTCCGGGAGGCCTTCGAGGTCCGGGCCCTCGCGCAGCAGCATGAAGACGGTCTCGACCGGGTTGGCGCCGTGGAAGGGCGGGTGGCCGGTGGCGGCGAAGACCAGCATGGAGCCGAGGGAGAAGACGTCGCTGGCGCCGGTGACGCTGCGGGAGTCCTTGGCCTGCTCCGGGGACATGTAGGCGGGGGTGCCGACGGCGACGTTCGTCATGGTCAGGCGGGTGTTGGAGACACCGGAGGCGATACCGAAGTCGATCACTCTCGGGCCGTCCTCCACGACGAGGACGTTGGAGGGCTTGAGGTCGCGGTGGACCAGTCCGGCGCCGTGGATCGACTGGAGGGCCTCGGCGACGCCCGCGGCGAGCCAGCGCACGGCCTGGGCCGGCAGCGGCCCGCAGTCGTTCACTATCTCTTCCAGCGAGGGCGCGGGCACGTACGCGGTGGCGAGCCACGGCACGGCCGCCCGCGGGTCGGCGTCCACGACGGCCGCCGTGTAGAAACCGGAGACCGCGCGGGCCGCCTCCACCTCACGGGTGAAGCGGACCCGGAACAGCTGGTCCTCGGCGAGCTCGGTCCGGACCGTCTTGATCGCGACGCGCCGGCCGGACGCCGAGCGCGCGAGATAGACCAGCCCCATGCCGCCGGCCCCCAGCCGTCCCAGCACCTCGAACGGCCCGATCCGCCGCGGATCGTGCTGCGTCAGCTGATCCACCACTTGCCTGCCACCTCCCCGTACGGGCCCCGTCACCCACATATGTACGCGACCCCGTGCAGCGTCTCACCACCGCACCGCCATGGCGGCACGCACCCCGATTCTTCCTGGCCCGGGCACAGGTTGCGAACCCGGTGACCAGTCGGGGTGTCTCATGACAAAGTGAGACATTTGCCCACTGAAAGCCGCCTTCCGGTGGCCTCAGCGTTGCAGCAGCGCGAAGGACGCCCCCTGATTGTCGGTCACGACGGCCACTTTCCCGTACGACGTCTCGAAGGGCGGCGCCTGGACCCGGCCGCCGAGCCGCCGCACCGCCTCGGCCGCGGCCTCCACGTCCCCGGTGCGGAAGTGCACGACGAACTGGGCCGGCATCCCGGCCGCGAACACCTCGGTCACCGGGGCGCGGCCGAAGTCCGGGTCGGCGCCCGCGCCGAAGAGGGCGTCGTGGAAGACCTGGGCGTAGAAGGTGTCGGCGGCACCGGTGTCGGCGGTGTAGAGCTGCGCCCAGGCGAAGCTGCCCGGAGCGTGCCGCAGGCCGAAACCGGTGTGGGCGGCGGCCTGCCAGACACCGAAGACGGCCCCCTGCGAATCGGTGACCAGCGCGGCGGTGCCGAGTTCGCGGACGGGGGCCGGGGCCGTCACGACCTGCCCGCCGGCCGCCAGGATGCGCCGGCACAGGTCCGCCGCGTCGGGGGTGGCGAAGTAGACCGTCCAGACGGTGGGCATCCGGCCGTCTCTCTTCCGCGCGAGCCGTGCGACGTCCGCGCCGGTCAGCCGGGCCCACGCGGAACCGTTCCCGGCGTCCGCGAACGTCCACCCGAAGAGGTCACCGTAGAACCGCTTGCCCGCCTCGACGTCGGGAAGCTGCACGTCCACCCAGCACGGGACGCCCTCCGCGTATTCGGCTGCCCTGTTTTCGGCCATGTCGTCAACGTAACCGTCCGGCCCGCGCCGCGCAGACCAGCCGCACCCACCCGGAGTGACCGGGGCATTCCCGTCCGTCTCCGTTCCGGACAGGCCCCCGTACACCCGCGCACCCCATTTGCAGTCGGCCGAATCGCGCTCCGATCACCCCTCGGTAAGCTGACGGCATGACAGGACAAGTGCGTACCGTCGACGGCCGCGTGGCCGGTCGGCGTGGGCAGGCGACCCGGCAGAAGCTGCTCGACTGCCTCAGCGAGATGCTCAGCTCCTCCCCTTACCGGGACGTCAAGGTCATCGATGTCGCCCGGAGAGCGGGGACTTCGCCCGCGACCTTTTACCAGTACTTCCCGGACGTCGAAGGCGCCGTCCTGGAGATCGCCGAGCAGATGGCCACCGAGGGCGGCCAGTTGACGGAACTGCTGGCGGGGCGCTCCTGGGTCGGCAAGGCCGGCTGGGCGACCGCGCAGGAACTCGTCGACGGTTTCCTGGAGTTCTGGCGCAAGAACGAGGCGATCCTGCGCGTGGTCGACCTCGGGGCCGCCGAAGGGGACAAACGGTTCTACAAGATCCGTATGAAGATCCTGAACTCGGTGAACAACTCCCTGACCGACTCCGTCGCGGAGTTGCAGTCCAAGGGCCGGGTCGACAAGGACGTGAACCCGGCCGCGGTGGCCGGTTCACTGGTCGCGATGCTCGCGGCCGTCGCCTCGCACCAGAAGGGCTTCCAGACCTGGGGCGTGAAGCAGGCCGAACTCAAGCCGAACCTGGCGCTGTTGGTGCACCTGGGCGTGACCGGGAAGAAGCCCACGAAGTAGCGCACGCGCGGAGTCCTGTCTGGCAGGCGGTGGTTCACACGCAGCGGTGAACCACCGCCTGTCGCCCTACGCGGGCAGCGGCCGGTCCCGTACCACGTGCTTCATCACCAGGGTGGAGGTGAGGCGCTGCACCCCCGGCAGGGTCGCGAGCCGTTCGTCGTAGAGCCGCTGGAAGGCGGCGAGGTCGGCGGTGGCCACCCGCAGCAGGTAGTCCGGTTCGCCGAACAACCGCTGCGCGTCCAGTACATGGGGGATCTCGGCGAGCGCCCGCTCGAAGTCGGCGACCGTGTCCCGGTCCTCCTGCCGCATCGACACGAAGACCAGCGCCTCGAAGGTCAGCCCCACCGCGGCCGGGTCCACCACCGCCCGGTAGCCGCTGATCGCCCCCGACCGCTCCAGCTCGCGCAGCCGGCGGTGGCAGGGCGAGACACTCAGCCGCACCCGCCCGGCCAGCTCGGTCACGGTCAGCCGGCCGTCCTGCTGGAGCTCGGCAAGGATTTTCCGGTCCACGTCGTCCATGAGGCAGATTCTCCCCGAGAACTGCTGGTCACGCGCAAATTTCGACAACACTTTCGGGCCGAACCCTCCTAATGTCCCGCACATGGACACCGCACCCCTGCTCTCCTTCCTCGCCGTCGACCTGCTGCTGGTCTGCGTCCCGGGCGCCGACTGGGCGTACGTGATCGCCGCGGGGGTGCGCGGCCGCTCGGTCGCGCGGGCGGTGGCGGGGCTGGTGGCGGGGTACGCGCTGCACACGGCGCTGGCGGTCGCGGGGCTCGCGGTGCTGGTGGCGGATTCCCCGCGGCTCCTGACAGCGCTCACGGCGGCGGGCGCCGGCTACCTGCTGTGGCTGGGCTGGGGCGTCCTGCGCCACCCGACGGTGCCGCAGGAGGCGGCGGGCGGGGCGGACGGCGAGCGGGACCCCGGGGGCTTCCGGCGGGGGGCTGCGATCAGCGGGCTGAACCCCAAGGCGTTGCTGCTCTATCTCTCCGTGCTCCCGCAGTTCCTGGTGACCGGGGGCACCCATGCCCCGGTCGCCGCCCAGACGGCCGTGCTCGGCACCCTGCACATGGCCTGCTGTGCCGCCGTCTACCTGACCGTCGGCACCCTGGCCCGCCACCTGCTCGCCGCCCGCCCCAGGGCGGCCCGCGCGGTCACCCGCACCTCGGGCGCGGCGATGCTGGGCATCGGCGCCCTGCTCCTCGCCCAGCACGCCCTGTGAGACCGCGCGCCCGCCCGCACGGCCCAGCCCTAGGTGTTCTGTCCACGGAGGTTGTGGACAGTGATGCAGGTCTCGACTGGCCGATCTTGAAATGGGTGAGGGCCTTCTGGCCTGGTGTGGATTGC
>NZ_JBEYFC010000088.1:0-24576 GCF_040634175.1 Streptomyces sp. NPDC007162 | reverse complement strand
GGGCCGCGGCCAGGACGGAGGCCGGGATGCCGTCCAGCTTGGTGTCGAGCTGGAGTTCACCCGGCGCCAGCTCGCACGCCTCGGTGGTGCGCAGATCGGCGCCCGCGTCACCGGGGTGCTCGTACGCCGGGAGCGGTACGTCGGGGTCGACGCGGCGCAGCAGCACGTTCAGGGGAGCGGGGCTCACGGGTTCACCTCGAAGGCGCGGGCGCGCCGGGTCCGGTCCGGGTCGTTCATGGCGGCCTGGATCTCTTCCTCGCGGCCGTGCTCGGTGAAGTGCTCGACGGGGACCTCGACGAAGAGGGCGTCGGCGCGGACGGCGACGGGCCCCTCGGGGCCGTTCATGCGACCGGTGGCGGTCGAGTAGATCTTCCGGCCGGCCACGGCGACGACCTCGGCCGCCAGGTGGAGCGTGCTGCCCACGGGCACCGGCCGTACGAAGTCGGTCTCCAGGCGTCCGGTGACGGCGGTCCTGCGCAACAGCCAGTTCAGCGAGCCGAGCGTCTCGTCGAGGGCGGTGGCGAGCACCCCGCCGTGCGCGAGGCCCGGGGCGCCCTGGTGGGCGGGGCGCACGGTGAACTCGGCGGTCAGGGAGACCCCCTCGCCGGCCCGTGCCTCCAGGTGCAGACCGTGCGCCTGCCCGTGACCACACCCGAAACAGTGTTCGTAGTGTGCGCCGATGAGCTCGCCGGGCGCGGGCGCATCGGGATGCCGCTCCGGTTTCCGGGCGCCGGCGGGAGGCTGAAGAGCTGCGGAACTACCACTCACAGCCGCAGACCTTACCCGCGCGTCCGGTGGATCCGGACACCGTGCCAAGCTTGGCTCCATGCAGCTTTCCGCCACCCCGTACGAAGAACGCCTCACCGCCCCCCGGTCGTGGTGGTTCATCAGCTTCCTGGTCGGTGTCTCCTTCGCCCTGATACTGCTGCCCTTCGGCACTCTGCCGGCGCTCGGCGGCCTGGCCGGCGGCACGGCGGCGGCAGCGGTGGTGGCCAGTTCGTACGGCTCCCAGCGGATCCGGGTGGTGGGCGACTCGCTGATCGCGGGCGAGGCGAAGATCCCGGTCTCGGCCCTCGGCGAGGCACACGTCCTCGACCCCGAGGAGACGCGCGCCTGGCGCACCTACAAGGCCGACGTGCGCGCGTTCCTGCTGCTGCGCGCCTACATCCCGACGGCGCTGCGCGTGGAGGTCACGGACCCGCAGGACCCGACGCCGTACCTGTACCTGTCGACGAGGCAGCCCGAGGCGCTGGCGGCGGCGATCGAGGCGGCGAAGACCGCGCAGGTGTGAGGACCGCGCAGGGGTAGCGGGCCCGGGGGCGGCCGTCAGGCGCCGAAGTCCTCCGGCAGCTCGGCGATCGGCAGCGGCTCGGCCGGCTTCTCCAGCGGCGGCAGCTCCGCCAGCTCCTCCCAGGGCACCTGGATCTTTCTCAGGTCTTTGCGGATCCGCGCCGCGAGCTTCCTGGTGTCCCGGCGGTTCATGACCGCGCCGACCGCGGCGCCGACCATGAACGGCATCAGGTTGGGCAGGTCCCGGACCATCCGCTTCATGATCTGCTGGCGCAGCTCGCGCTTCATCTGCCCGCCGAGGGCGTTGTTGACCGTCGACGGCCTCATCACGTCGATCCCGCGCTCCCCCGACCAGGAGGACAGATACGCGGTGCTGCGGGCCTTCAGGTTCCCCGGCGGCCGGGCGCCGTACACCTCGTGGAGTTCGGCGATCAGTTTGAGCTCGATCGCCGCGACCCCGGTGATCTCCGCGGCCAGCTCGGTCGGCATCGCCGGCGGCACCGGCAGCATCGCCGCCGCACCGACCCCGGCCCCGACCGCCGAGGTCGCGCCCGCTGCGCCCGCCACCAGCTTGTCGGCGAGCTGCTCGGGCCCGAGGCCCGGGAACTGCCGGCGCAGGGTCGCGAGGTCACGTACGGGGACACGCGGGGCGATCTCGATGATCCGGTCCGCCAGGTACGCCAGGCCCGCTTTCGCCCGGCTGCCGCCCTTACGGGCCCCTTCCCGGGCCATCTCCACGGCCTTGGCGCCGATGACCGTCGCCCGTCGCCTTGCGACGGGCGCGGGCTCGTCCGCCGGCACCGGGAGGTCACCCCGGCCTGCCGCCGGTTCGAGCGAGGCTCCCGGATCGGGCGAGCCTCGCTCGATGTCACGCGCGCGTGGGCCGCCGGACGGCCCCGAGTCCGCTCCCGGCAGGGGGAAACGGCGCTTCCGAGGTGAGGTCGAGCCAGTCATGCCCGACCCCCTCTCAGTCGCAGTCGCGGCAGATCGGCTGACCGTTCTTCTCGCGGGCCAGCTGGCTGCGGTGGTGCACCAGGAAGCAGCTCATGCAGGTGAACTCGTCCTGCTGCTTGGGCAGCACCCGGACGGCCAGTTCCTCGTTCGAAAGGTCCGCGCCGGGAAGTTCGAGGCCTTCCGCGGCCTCGAACTCGTCGACGTCCACCGAGGACGTCGACTTGTCGTTCCTCCGGGCCTTCAGCTCTTCAAGGCTGTCCGAGTCGACGTCGTCGTCGGTCTTGCGTGGAGTGTCGTAATCGGTTGCCATGTCGCTCTCCCCCTCTGGGTGTCTGCGGTGTCTCCAGCGCACGTAACGCGTGAGAGGCCGGACTTGTGCCCGACCCGAGGCGGAGATTTTGCCTCACATCAAGGTCTGTTACTCAATCGACACCCAACCGGACCCCTCGAGAGTGATCGGGTTGAATGGCGATGGGGACCGTACACGGTCCTCACGAGACACCTCAAAGGCGCCTCACCCTGTACTTCCCGTGATCAAGACCCCTGAAAACAGGGATTTTCCCGCCTTTATTCCCCTCGCCATGATCACCGAGAGTAGATGGCCGGAAATCCGCCCCTGTGATCGATCACACACGCGCCGGTGCGCCACGCCGTCCGAAAATTCCGCGTAAAGCGAACATCCTTCGCGTGTGTCGCGATCTTGGAACGGCATCAGACCGGCAGCGTGACTCTCATCACGAGTCCTCCGCCCTCGCGGGGCTGGGCGGCGATGTGACCGCCGTGTGCCCGCGCCACGGAGCGGACGATGGACAGGCCGAGGCCGACTCCCTTGTCGCTGCCCGTCCGCTCGGTGCGGAGCCGCCTGAAGGGCTCGAAGAGGTTGTCGATCTCGTACGCCGGCACCACCGGACCGGTGTTCGACACGGAGAGTACCGCCTGTCCGTGCTGGACCTCGGTGGTGACCTCGACCCAGCCGTCCTCGGGCACGTTGTAGCGCACCGCGTTCTGGAGCAGGTTCAGCGCGATCCGCTCCAGCAGCACGCCGTTGCCCTGGACCACGGCCGGTTTCCGTACGCCCCTGATCGTCACACCCTTGGCCTCCGCCTCGGCGTGCACCTGGTCGACGGCCTGGGTGGCCACCTCGGCCAGGTCGACCGGTTTGCGCTCGACGATCTGGTTGTCGCTGCGGGCGAGCAGCAGCAGGCCCTCCACGAGCTGCTCACTGCGCTCGTTGGTGGCCAGCAGCGTCTTGCCGAGCTGCTGGAGCTCCACGGGCGCGCCCGGGTCGGAGAGGTGCACCTCCAGGAGTGTGCGGTTGATCGCCAGGGGCGTGCGCAGTTCGTGCGAGGCGTTGCCGACGAAGCGCTGCTGGGCGGTGAAGGCCCGCTGCAACCGCTCCAGCATGTCGTCGAAGGTGTCCGCGAGTTCCTTCAGCTCGTCGTCCGGGCCGTCCAGCTCGATCCGGCGGGACAGGTCCGAGCCGGCCACCGCGCGGGCGGTGCGGGTGATCCGGCCGAGCGGGGACAGCACGCGGCCGGCCATCGCGTACCCGAACGCGAAGGCGATCACGGCCAGGCCCAGCAGGGCGAGCAGCGAACGGCTGAGGAGGTTGTCCAGGGCCGCCTGGCGCTGGTGGTCCACGCACACGGAGATCGCGTTGTTGAAGTCCGACAGCGACAGGGGGCTGGTCCCGGCCACGTTGAGCGCGGGGCAGTTGTCGCTGGAGACCGACAGCTTCTCAGCACCGACGATCTTGAACAGCGGCTGGTTGCCGGTGCTGATCGCCTGCGCGGCCAGCAGGTAGATGATCGACAGCAGCAGGATGCCGGCGATCAGGAACATGCCGCCGTACAGCAGGGTGAGCCGTATCCGGATGGTCGGGCGCAGCCATGGGAAGACCGGCTGCGGTCTCCGCGGGTCCCAGGTGGGCTTCGGGGGTGCCTGCGGGGGTGCGGGAGTGGTCGCCACGTTCATCAGATCCGGTAACCCGAGCCGGGGACGGTGACGATCACAGGGGGCTCGCCGAGCTTGCGGCGCAGGGTCATCACGGTCACGCGCACCACGTTGGTGAAGGGGTCGGTGTTCTCGTCCCAGGCCTTCTCCAGGAGCTGCTCGGCGCTGACCACCGCGCCCTCGCTGCGCATCAGCACCTCCAGGACGGCGAACTCCTTGGGCGCGAGCTGGACCTCCTTGCCGTCCCGGAAGACCTCGCGGCGGTTCGGGTCGAGCTTGATGCCCGCGCGCTCCAGGACGGGCGGCAGCGGCACGCTGGTACGCCGGCCGAGGGCGCGCACGCGGGCGATGAGCTCGCTGAACGCGAAGGGCTTGGGGAGGTAGTCGTCGGCGCCGATCTCCAGGCCCTCGACGCGGTCGCTGACGTCGCCGGACGCGGTGAGCATCAGCACGCGCGTGGGCATGCCGAGTTCGACGATCTTGCGGCAGACGTCGTCGCCGTGCACGAGGGGGAGGTCCCGGTCGAGGACGACCACGTCGTAGTCGTTGACGCCGATGCGCTCCAGGGCGGCCGCACCGTCGTACACGACGTCGACGGCCATGGCCTCCCGGCGCAGTCCGGTGGCCACCGCATCGGCGAGCAGTTGCTCGTCCTCGACGACGAGTACGCGCACGTCGCTTGTCCTTCCTCTGTCCACCCGCGTAGCGCGCACCGGCGCACCCGGGCGGGGTCTGCATGGGGTGTGGTGCATCCATCCTGCCCTTTTCGGCCATAAGTCGGCAGTAAGACGGGGGCCGGGACCATCGGATCGGATGCCGTGGGGCGGGAATGCGAGATTTTCTCCTGCGGTTGAGGTTTCCACGGAGGGGAGCGGGGGGAGGACCGCATGTACACCCCGCGATCACGCTCTGCATGTGCCGCAGCACCATGCGGTACATACTTCGCCGCTACAGCCGAGTGGACGATGGGGGTGTCCGGCACCGTCGCCGCCCAGCGAGGCAGCGCTGGGCACCCGCGAGAGACGTGATCGCCCCTTCCCGACGGCACACCCCCGTGCCACCGACCCACGACCCAGGACGAGGGGGCGCAGCATGGACGCATTCACGACAGGACTTCTGCAGCGCATAAAGGCGACCGAGTCCGACATCACCCGGGCGCTTGACGAGGGCGACGACTTCCTCGTCGAAGTGGAGCAGGCCGAGCTCGACGACCTGCGCCGCCTCGCTGCCGAACACGGTGTGGAAGTCGGCGCGACCAGCGTCTGACAGTCCCGCAGCAGCACACCGGCACACGAGCAGGGCCCCGGCGAATCCAGCGCCGGGGCCCTGCTCGTATGTGGTCTCTTACCCCCGCATCGGCGTTCGATTCCTGTCGGCCGCCGGTGCGGGGGCTTTCCGGGACGGGCCCGGTGGCCGGGCGGGCCTCAGTCGTGCCAGGCCCCGAAGTCCTCCAGGAGGCGCTGGAGGGGCTCGAAGACCCCGGGGGTGCCCGCGACCGTCAGGTCCCGGGACGGGCGCTCTCCGGGGCGGCCGCCCGTCAGGACACCGGCCTCCCGCGCGATCAGGTCGCCCGCGCCCCAGTCCCACGCGTTCAGTCCGCGCTCGAAGTACCCGTCCAGCCGGCCGCAGGCCAGGTCGCACAGGTCGATGGCCGCCGAACCCCCGCGGCGTATGTCACGCAGCAGCGGGATCAGCCGGGCGGCGACCTCGGCCTGGTGGGTGCGGACGTCCGTCACGTAGTTGAAGCCCGTGGAGACCAGGGCCTCGGCCAGCGGCGCGGCCGGCCGGCAGGCCAGCGCCCGCTCACCCTGCCACGCCCCGGTCGCCCAGGCCCCGCCGCCCCGCACCGCGTGGTACGTCTCGCCCCGCATCGGCGCCGCCACGACCCCGACCACGGTCTGTCCGTCCTGCTCGGCGGCGATGGACACCGCCCAGGTCGGCAGGCCGTACAGGTAGTTGACCGTGCCGTCGAGCGGGTCGATCACCCAGCGGACCCCGCTGGTGCCCGGCGTCGACGCACCCTCCTCGCCGAGGAAGCCGTCGTCGGGCCGGCGGCCGGAGATGAGGTCGGTGATGAGCTTCTCGGCCGCGATGTCCATCTCGGTCACGACGTCGATCGGGCTGGACTTGGTACGGGCCACGGCGAGGTCGGCCGGACGGCCGTCCCGCAGCAGCTCGCCCGCGCGGGCGGCCGCCTCCCGGGCGAGGTCCAGCAGGTCCGTGTACGGGGCGTCGGTCACGGGGCTCCTCACGCGTAGGGGCTGTCGGCGCCCGCGGCGGCCGGCCGGGGGGCGCGGGCGGGACAGCAGCCGACCGGGCAGAGGTGGTGGCTCGCGCCGAGCGCGCCCAGGGCGCACGGCGTGGCCTCCCGGCCGCTCTCCGCGGCCGCGCGCTCCAGGACGAGGTCACGGATCGCGGCGGCGAACCGCGGGTCGTCGCCGACGGTCGCGGACCGCCGTACCGGCAGGCCCAGCTCCTCGGCCTTGGCCGTGGCCTCCGTGTCGAGGTCGTAGAGGACCTCCATGTGGTCGGAGACGAAGCCGATGGGGGCCATGACGACGGCGGGGACGCCGGCGCCGTGCAGCTCCTCCAGGTGGTCGCAGATGTCGGGCTCGAGCCACGGGATGTGCGGGGCGCCGGAGCGGGACTGGTAGACGAGCCGCCAGGGGTGGTCGACGCCGGTGCGCTCGCGGACCGCCTCGGCGATCACCTCGGCCACGTCCAGGTGCTCCTCGACGTAGGCGCCGCCCTCGCCGTGCGCCTCGACGGGGCCGGAGGTGTCCGCGGCCGCGGTCGGGACGGAGTGGGTGGTGAACGCGATGTGGGCGCCCGCGCGGACGTCCTCGGGCAGGTCCGCGAGCGAGGCGAGCACTCCGTCGATCATCGGGGCGAGGAAGCCGGGGTGGTTGAAGTAGTGCCGCAGCTTGTCGATCTTCGGCAGCTCCAGGCCCTCGGCCTCCAGCGCGGCCAGCGAGTCGGCGAGGTTCTCGCGGTACTGGCGGCAGCCGGAGTAGGAGGCGTAGGCGCTGGTGGCGAGCACCAGGATGCGCCTGCGGCCGTCGGCGACCATCTCGCGCAGGGTGTCCGTCAGGTACGGCGCCCAGTTGCGGTTGCCCCAGTAGATCGGCAGGTCCAGGCCGTGCTCGGCGAAGTCCTTGCGCAGGGCGTCCAGCAGGGCGCGGTTCTGGTCGTTGATCGGGCTGACTCCGCCGAACAGGAAGTAGTGCTGCCCGACCTCCTTGAGGCGTTCCTTCGGGATACCGCGCCCGCGCGTCACGTTCTCCAGGAACGGGACCACGTCGTCCGGGCCTTCCGGGCCGCCGAAGGAGAGCAGGAGCAGGGCGTCGTAGGGGGTGGCATCGAGCGCGTCTGACATGAGCCGATCCTGCCACCCGGCCCTGACGGCTCGGAAACAGGAGCGTGAAGAGTCGGATTCGGGAGCTTTATCCCGGGCGCCGACCGGGTGCATCGGGACGTTCCCGCTCGTAAGCTGTATCAGCCGCAGTCACGCCTTACCCAGCCGTCGGAGACCCCCGTGCCCAGCCCTTATCGCGCCCTGTTCGCCGCACCAGGCACCAAGGGCTTCTCCGCCGCGGGCTTCGTCGGCCGGATGCCGCTGTCCATGATGGGCATCGGTGTGGTCACGATGATCTCCCAGATCAGCGGGCGGTACGGCCTCGCGGGCGCGCTCTCCGCGACCATCGCGCTGTCCGCCGCCGCGATCGGCCCGCAGGTGTCCCGGCTGGTCGACCAGTACGGCCAGCGCCGGGTGCTGCGCCCTGCGACGCTGCTCGCGCTCGCGGCGGCGGCCGGGCTGCTGTTCGCCGCGCGCTACGGGTGGCCGGACTGGGCGTTGTTCGTCTGCGCCGCCGGGATCGGCGCGGTGCCGAGTCTGGGCGCGATGATCCGGGCCCGCTGGGCGGTCCTGTACCGGGGCACCCCGCAGCTGCACACCGCGTACTCGTTCGAGTCCGTCGTCGACGAGGTCTGCTTCATCTTCGGGCCGATCATCTCCATCGGCCTGTCCACGGCCTGGTTCCCGGAGGCGGGACCGCTGCTGGCCGCCTGTTTCCTGGCGGCCGGCGTCTTCTGGCTGACCGCCCAGCGCGCCACCGAACCGCAGCCGCACCCGCGTGGGCACCACGGCGGCGGTTCGGCGCTGCGCGCGTCCGGCCTCCAGGTGCTGGTGGCGACCTTCGTGGCCACCGGGGCGATCTTCGGTGCGGTGGACGTGGTGACCGTCGCCTTCGCCGACGAACGCGGCCACAAGGGCGCTTCCAGCGTGGTCCTGGCCCTGTACGCGGCCGGTTCCTGCGCGGCCGGGGTGGTCTTCGGCCTGATGCGGTTCGCGGGGAAGCCGGAGCGCAGGTGGCTGCTGGGCATATGTGCGATGGCCGTGAGTATGATCCCCCTCCTACTGGTCGGAAACTTGCCGCTTCTGGCCGTGGCGCTGTTCGTTTCGGGCCTGTCCATCGCACCGACGATGATCACGACGATGTCCCTCATCGAAGAGCACGTACCTCGCGCGAAGCTCACCGAGGGCATGACCTGGGTGAGCACCGGCCTCGCGGTCGGGGTGGCGCTCGGCTCCTCGGTCGCCGGCTGGGTGATCGACGCGGCCGGTGCCCGTGCGGGGTACGGGGTCCCGGCCGTGTCCGGGGCCGTCGCGGTCGCGGTCGGTTTCCTCGGGTACCGCCGGCTCAACAGGCCGGTCACGCGTCGGGGAGGCACCGTTGAGCAGTACAGCGAGCGGCAGGAGCGGCACGTGGCGTAACTGGGGCGGGAACGTCACCGTTCGCCCCGCGCGGGAGGTCACGCCCGCCTCCGTCGACGAGCTGGCCGCGGCCGTACGGCAGGCGGCACAGGACGGTCTGAAGGTGAAGGCGGTGGGCAGCGGCCACTCCTTCACCGCGATCGCCGCGACCGACGGTGTGTCGATCCGCCCTCAACTGTTGACCGGCATACGCAACATTGACCGGAAGGCTATGACCGTCACGGTCGAGGCCGGTACCCCGCTCAAGAGACTCAATGTGGCCCTGGCCCGTGAGGGTCTGTCGCTGACCAACATGGGCGACATCATGGAGCAGACGGTCTCCGGAGCCACCAGCACCGGCACCCACGGCACCGGCCGCGAGTCCGCCTCGCTCGCCGCCCAGATCAGGGAACTCGAACTGGTCACCGCGGACGGCTCCGTGCTCACCTGCTCCGAGAAGGAGAATCCGGAGGTCTTCGCCGCCGCCCGGGTCGGGCTGGGCGCCCTCGGCATCGTCACCGCGATCACGTTCGCCGTGGAGCCTGTCTTCCTGCTCACCGCGCGCGAGGAACCGATGCCCCTGGACCGGGTCCTCGCCGAGTTCGACCAGCTCCGCGCCGAGAACGAGCACTTCGAGTTCTATTGGTTCCCGCACACCGGCAGCACCAACACCAAGCGCAACAACCGCAGCGCCGGCCCGCCGCAGCCGGTGGGGCAGCTCGCCGGCTGGTTCGAGGACGAGTTCCTCTCCAACGGCGTCTTCCACGCCGCCCAGTTGGTCGGCCGCGCGGCGCCCGCCGTCGTACCGGCCATCGCCCGGATCTCCAGCAGGGCACTGTCCGCGCGGACCTACACCGACATCCCCTACAAGGTCTTCACATCCCCGCGCCGGGTGCGCTTCGTGGAGATGGAGTACGCCGTTCCGCGCGAGGCGCTGGTGGACACGCTGCGGGAACTCAAGGCGACGGTCGACCGTTCCGGTCTCAGGGTCAACTTCCCGGTCGAGGTCCGCACGGCCCCCGCCGACGACATCGCGCTGTCCACCGCCTCCGCCCGGGACAGTGCCTACATCGCCGTACACATGTTCCGGGGCACTCCCTACCAGGCGTACTTCACGGCCGCCGAGCGGATCTTCACCGCGCACGAGGGGCGTCCGCACTGGGGCAAGGTGCACACCCGCGACGCGGACTACTTCGCCGAGGTCTACCCCCGCTTCGGCGAGTTCACGGCGCTGCGGGACCGGCTTGATCCGGACCGGCTGTTCCAGAACGACTATCTGCGGAGGGTCCTGGGGCAGTAGCCGAGGAACCGGCGGGCGTGGGCGTCGCGTTCGGCTCCCCGTCCGCACCGGACTCCCCGGCCGTGCCCGGGTCCCCGCTCGTGACCGGCGCCGGCGTCGTGGTCCCGGCGTCGGAGGGCGTCCGCGTCGGGCTCTGCGAAGACCCGCCCCGCGCCGGGGACGAGGGCGAAGGGCCAGGCGAAGTGGCGCTGTCCTCGCCGGACTTCGGTGCGGAGGCCGGCGTTCGCGAGGAGTCCGACGACTCGGACGCCCTCGTCCCGCCGGTGACGGCGCCGCTGACGGTCGTACCGGAGCCGCCGCTGAAGCTGCCGCCGGAGACCAGTTCGTAGGTGGTGATGCCGGCCATGGTCACGGCGAACACCAGCGCGGCCGCGACCAGCGGGCGGCGCCAGGTCCGCACCCGGGCGCGGTAGACGGTGCCCTCGGTGAACTCGCCGGGCGCCGCAGGTTCCGGGCCCCGGGGCCTGGCGGCCCCGGTCGCGTCGCGGAACTGCCGGCCGGTGCGCTGGAAGAAGTGCTGGAACAGGGTGCCGCCGCAGGTGGCGATCACGCTCACGACGCCGGCACCGAGGATCGTGCCGTACACCCCGAAGGAGGACGCGAGTTTGGCGGCCACCACGGCGGCCACCGCGCTGCCCGCAACCTGGGGCACGCTGAGGTCGATCCGCTTCGAACGTCCCTCCACCTCCTCCCTCGTGCTGGTCTCGTCACCGGAACCGGGCCTTTCACGCATTCCTGAACCTTGCCTGCCCTTCCTGCATTTGTTCGACCGACTGCACAAGAAAGGGACGTACGGACGAAACCATTGGTTCCGATTCTGTGGATTGCGTGAAGTACGCCACGTTCAAGATCTCCGGAACCGGGCAACCGAAGGACAGAGAGCGGTTGTTGCGAGAAGTTCGGCGGCGCGCCAATCCACGCACGTGGCCCGAATGGAGTACTGTTGCGAGCCCTGGGTCCGGTCTCCCGCCAGGGTGTCCGGGGCCTTGCAGGACCGCCGGGAGGGGGCTCGTTGCACAGGGTGACGGAGTTGGTCACTTAGCGTTGCGAATAGGTAACCGTGCCATAACGGCGTTCCAGGGCCTGCGCCCGACACGCCGGGCAACTCGGCAAGGTTGTGGCAGGCTGCACCCGGGCAGGCCACACTCGACTAGCGGAAGCAGCGACGCACGTGACGTCGGCAGGCACCACCCGGGAGGTCCCCATGCCCGAACTGCGTGTCGTGGCCGTCTCCAATGACGGCACACGGCTGGTGCTCAAGGCTGCCGACTCTACGGAGTACACCCTTCCGATCGACGAACGGCTCCGTGCCGCCGTACGCGGCGACCGGCCCCGGCTCGGGCAGATCGAGATCGAGGTCGAGAGCCATCTGCGCCCCCGAGACATCCAGGCGCGGATACGTGCGGGCGCGACGGCCGAAGAGGTCGCGCAGCTCGCCGGAATCCCCGTCGACCGGGTGCGGCGCTTCGAGGGTCCGGTACTGGCCGAGCGCGCCTTCATGGCCGAGCGGGCCCGCAAGACGCCCGTCCGCCGGCCCGGTGAGAACTCCGGTCCGCTGCTCGGCGAGGCCGTGCAGGAGCGGCTGGTGCTGCGCGGTGCCGACAAGGACACCGTGCAGTGGGACTCCTGGCGCCGCGACGACGGCACCTGGGAGGTCCTCCTCGTCTACCGGGTCGCGAGCGAACCGCACTCGGCGAGCTGGACCTACGACCCGCCGCGGCGGCTCGTGCAGGCGGTCGACGACGAGGCCCGCTCACTGATCGGCGAGTCCGACGACCTCGCGGTACCGGAGCCCAGCTTTCCGTTCGTGCCCCGGATCGCACGGCTGCCGCGCGACCGGCCGCTGGACCGCCCCGGTGACCGGGACCGCGAGCGGCCGAGCCTGCCCGCGGCGGCGGCCGAACCGGTCGAGGAGACGGCCGGCGAACGCGACTCGCTGACCAGCCTGCTGGAGGCGGTGCCGAGCTTCCGGGGCGACCTGGTGGTCCCGGAGCGCCCGGCGGAGCCGCTGGAGGAGCCCGTCGAGGAACCGGTGACCGAGGAGCCGCCGGCCCCCGCGGCCTCGGCCGGCTCCGCCTACGCCGACGTCCTCATGCCCCGCTCGGTCGGCGCCCACCGCGACCGGCTGATCGGTGCCACCGACCGCCAGGCCGAGGCCGACGGCGTCCGCCCGGGCCGCCGGGCCGCCGTACCGAGCTGGGACGAGATCGTCTTCGGCACGCGCCGCAAGAAGCAGGAGTAGGCGCGAGGACGAGAACAGGTCTTACGACCGTATGAACAAGGGGGGCACGCGTGCGTGCCCCCCTTGTTCACGTCGCCCTACTGCGGGTCGGGGCCGACCGCGACCGGACGGGACGGGTCGGCGGACCACTCCGACCACGAGCCGACGTACAGCGCCGCCGGGATGCCCGCGACGGCCAGCGCAAGCACCTCGTGGGCGGCGGAGACGCCCGAACCGCAGTACACGCCGACCGCGGTCCCCTGGGCGGCGCCCAAGCCCTTGAACCGGCTCTGGAGTTCGGCGGCGGGCAGGAAACGGCCGTCCGGGCCGACGTTCTCGGCGGTCGGCGCCGACACGGCGCCCGGGATGTGCCCGCCGACCCGGTCGATCGGCTCCACTTCACCCCGGTACCGCTCCCCCGCGCGGGCGTCGAGCAGCACACCCGATCGAGCCAGCACCGCCGCCCCGTCGGCGTCGAGCAACCCGGCCGCGTCCGGCGCCGGTTCGAAGTCCCCCTGGACCGGCGTGATCACGTCGGTCGACAGAGCGCCCTGCCAGGACGGCAACCCCCCGTCGAGGACCCGCACGTCCGGGTGACCCGTCCAGCGCAGCAGCCACCAGGCACGCGCGGCCGCCCAGCCCAGCCCCCCGTCGTAGACGACGACCGGACGGCCCGCCGAGACGCCCGCGCGGCGCATCGCCGCGCCGAAGACGGCCAGGTCGGGCAGCGGATGCCGGCCGTTCCCACCGGGCGCGGAGGCCAGTTCCCGGTCCAGGTCCACGAAGACCGCGCCCGGCAGATGGCCTTCCGTGTACGCGGCCCGGCCGTCGAAGGACGGTGCGCCGGGCTGGGTCAGCTGCCAGCGGACGTCCAGCAGGACGGGCGGGTTCGGCCCGGTCAGATCGTCGGCGAGTTCGGTTGCGGTGATGATGGCTTCCATGGCCCCATCCTTACGCCAGGGGTGGCCGCGGCGTCCAGGTACGACTACTCTGCTCGGCCGGGCAGGCTCGGTCACCTGGCGTACGGGATCGGGCACATGCTGTACAGCGGACGGACACCCGCCGGCGATCGGCCGGGACGGGCGGGAAGCGGCAGACGAGGCATCCCCGCGGCGAGGCCGCCCCACAGCCGTGGTCACAGGTCGCCACGGACGGTGCGGGCATCGACACGGGGCGTACCCGCGACCGGGGTGCAACCGGTCCGCGGAGCGGAAGCGACACGGCCACCGCGAGGGGCCGAGGAGAGAGTGACGATGACCGAGGTACGGGGATCGGCCGGCCCGAACGGCAGGCACGCTCGGCGCGCGCCCGGCACCCCCTGCTGGGTGAGTCTGATGGTGCACGGCTTGACCACGACCGAGGAGTTCTACAGCGCGCTGTTCGACTGGGAGTTCGAGCCCGGTCCGCAGCAGCTCGGTCCCTACGTCCGGGCCCTGCTCGACGGGCGGGAGGTCGCGGGCATCGGCCAGCTGCCGCCGGACCTGCATCTGCCGATCGCCTGGACACCGTACTTCGCCTCGGACGACGTGGACCGGACGGCCGAGACGGTACGGCTGTGCGGCGGCACGGTGGGCGTCGGCCCGCTGGACGCGGCCGAGGCGGGCCGGATGGCCATCGGTTCGGACCCGTCGGGCGCGGTTTTCGGCATCTGGCAGGCCTCGGCCCACCTGGGCACGACACTCAGCGGGGTGCCGGGCACGCCCGTCTGGGACGAACTTCTCACCTTCGAGACCGGGAGCGTCGCCAAGTTCTACGAGACCGTGTTCGGCTACGAGGAGGAGCCGGTGGTGTCCGCCGACTTCGACTACGTCACCCTGCACGTCGCGGGCCGTCCGGTGGCCGGGATCCATGGTGTCGGCCTGTCCCTGCCCCGTGACCGCGGGCCGCACTGGCTCACCTACTTCGAGGTGGCCGACGCGGACGCGACCGCGCGCGGCGTCGCCGCGCTGGGCGGCCGGGTCCTGAAGCCGGCCCGGGACAGCGCACACGGCCGGGTCGCCACGGTGGCCGACCCGGAGGGCGCGGTCTTCTCGGTGATCGAGGGCCCGCGGTGACGGGCCCGTGCCGACGGCCTACGTGGTGACCGGCAGCACGTCCGGGGACAGGGCCGCCGCGCGGGCCGACGCGGCGGTCATCCGGCGCCGGTGGTGGCGTCGGCAGAGCACCTCGTAACCGACCTTGCCGGCCGCCTCGTTGACGTCTCCCACGACCACCTGGGCGCCCTCGACGACCATCTCGCCGCCGACGGTGCGGGCGTTGTGGGTGGCGCGGGCGCCGCACCAGCACAGGGCCTCGACCTGGAGGACCTCGACCCGGTCGGCCAGCTCCACCAACCGCTGCGAGCCGGGGAACAGCTTGGAGCGGAAGTCGGTGGTGATGCCGAACGCGTAGACGTCGAGACCGAGATCGTCGACCACGCGCGCGAGCTGGTCGATCTGCTCCGGTCCCAGGAACTGCGCCTCGTCGGCGATGACGTAGTCGGCCCGGCCGCCCTGGGAGAGATGGTCGACCAGGTAGGCGTACAGGTCCTGCTCGTCCTCGACCTCCACCGCGTCCGTCACCAGGCCAAGGCGGGAGGAGAGCTTGCCGTGGCCCGCGCGGTCGTCACGGCTGAAGATCATGCCGACGAGGCCGCGCGCCGAGCGGTTGTGCTCGATCTGCAGAGCCAGCGTCGACTTCCCGCAGTCCATCGTTCCGGAGAAGAACACCAGCTCGGGCATGGGAAGGTGAGCACCTTTCGGCGAGATGTCGGGCAGTGGGCGTCAGGAGCGTACTTCGAGCAGCGGCACGAGCTGCTCGGCGGGAGTCATCGAACCGTGGTTGCCGACCATCGCCGACTCCTTGGGCTCCCGCTCGGAGGCGATGATCAGGACGTCGTCGTGCGCGGCCGCGACGACGTCGCCGATCCGCTCGTACACCCGCTCGTCGAACCTGTGCGGCGGGCCGAACCAGCCGGCCGCGATCGCCTCGTCCCGCGAGGCCACCCAGAACTGCTCGCCGAGCACCTCGCGCCAGCAGGTCAGCACGTCGTGCTCGGCGCCCGGCACCGCGTACACGTGCCGAGCCCGGCCCTCGCCGCCGAGCAGCGCGACCCCGGCCCGCAGCTCCCAGTCCTCGTCGAAGTCGATGCGGTGCTGTTCGTCGAACGGGATGTCGACCATGCCGTGGTCGGCGGTGACATAGAGCGCGCTGCGCGGGGGCAGCTGCTCGGCGAGCCGCTGCACCAGCCGGTCGACGTGCATCAGCTGGCCCTGCCAGGTGTCGGAGTCGACGCCGTAGCGGTGCCCTGCGCCGTCCAGTTCCGCGTAGTACGTGTACACGAGGGAGCGGTCGGCGGCGGCGAGCTGCTCCGCGGCGAGGTCCATCCGCTCCTCGCCGGTCAGCCGTCCGTGAAACGTTCCGCCGCTGAGCGCGACCTTGGTGAGCGGGGTGCGCTCGAAGGCAGGGGAGGACACCTGGGCACAGTGCACGCCGGCGTCCTGGGCGAGCTGGAAGACGGTGGGGTGGGGCTGCCAGGCGGCCGGGTCGGTCCACGGCTGCCAGCGGAGCTGGTTCATCAGCTCGCGGGTCGACGGGTTGCGGACCGTGTAGCCGGGCAGGCCGTGCGCGCCGGGCGGCAGACCGGTGCCGACGGAGGCCAGGGAGGTCGCGGTGGTCGCCGGGTATCCGGCGGTGAGCGGCCGTCCCGTCCCGCCGCGCGAGCTGCCGAGCAGCGCGGTCAGGTAGGGGGCCTCGGCGGGGTGGGCCTTGATCTGTTCCCAGCCGAGCCCGTCGATCAGGAAGACGCAGTTGCGGTCCGCCGGGGCCAGTTCCGCGATCGACGCGGTCATACCGGGTACGGCCATCCCGGCGGCCAGGGTGGGCAGGAGGTCGGCGAGGGAGCCGCTGCCGTACTCGGGCAGCGGCGCGGAGCCGAGGGTGAGGGGTTCCGGATGGTCCCAGGCGGCGTACGCCATCAGCGTGTGACGTCCGCGGTCGCCTCGGAGATCGCCTGCGCGAAGGCGAGCGCCTGGCGCACCGTCTCCGGGCCGTCCCCGGCCTCGCTCACGCGCAGGCTGAGGTCGTCCGCCGTGGAGCTGCCCGTGTAGCCGTGGTCGGCCTCGCAGTTGGGGTCACCGCAGGCGGCGGGCTCCAGGTCGATCCGGGAGACGGCCCCCCAGCCGATGGTCAGCACGATCTCCCGGGGCAGGGTCCCCGGCGTGTACTGCTCCGGGTTGGCGACCACCCGGCTGACCACGACCGACGAGATCCGGCCGAGCTTGACGGACTCCGTCGAGGTGGTGGCGTACGGCGTCGGGGAGGTGCTGTCGGCGGCCTGCTCGTCGGTGTGGCTGACGATGAAGCGGTTTCCGGTGAGGACGAGCACGGTCACGTGCCGCCGCACCTCGTTCTGGTCGAACGTCGTCTCCTGGTGGACCAGGTACGACCGGATCGGCTCACCGCCCACGGCAGCCTCCACCGCCTCGGCCACGAGGGCCGGGTAGTAGCCGCTGCGCTCGATCGCGACGCGCAGCCCCTGGGTCGTCGTACTGGTCTTGGCCATGGCGTCCATCCTAATCCGTGGGCAGGGGGCGCCGGGCCAGTCACGGGCACCCTCCTCGAACGCCGCCACCGGCCGCGGGGGTTCGCCGCCCTCAGTACGCGGGCAGGGTGCGGGGGCCGAGGTCGTCGCGGGCCGGCGGGGGTGCGAGGCGGACCGTGGCACCGAGGACGCTCACGCCCTGCCGGGCGACCACGACCGGTTCCAGGGTGACCGCCACCACCTCCGGGTGGTCGTCGACCAGCCGGGAGACCCTGAGCAGCAGCTCCTCCAGGGCGGGCGTGTCGACGGGGGCGGAGCCGCGCCAGCCGAACAGCAGGGGTGCGGTCCGGATCGACCGCACCAGCGAGGTCGCGTCCCGGTCGGTGACCGGAACCAGCCGGTGCGCCATGTCGTCGAGCAGCTGCGAGGCGGCCCCGGCGAGCCCGAACGAGAGCACGGCCCCGGCCGCCGGGTCGATCACGGCCCGTACGACGGTGTCGACGCCCCGGGGCGCCATCCGCTGCACCACCGGCCGCAGCTCCTCGGCGGGCCCGAACAGCTGTGCCAACTCGGCGTAGGCCCGGCGTAGTTGCTCCTCGTCCGCGAGGTCGAGACGCACACCGCCCAGGTCCGCGCGATGCCGCAGCTGGGGAGCGGTGGCCTTGAGCGCCACCGGGTAGCCGAGGTCGCGGGCGGCCCGGACGGCGGCGTCGGGGCTGGGCGCGGGCAGCGCCCGGTGCACGGGGATCCCGTACCTGCCGAGCAGCGCGCAGGTCTCCTCGACGCCGAGGGTGAGGCCCTGGCCGCGCGCGAGCAGCGCGCCGATCAGCGCGGCGGCCCCCTTCTCGTCGATGTCGTCGTACTCGGGCACCCGTCCGGGCTCGGCGGCCTCCCGCCGCCACTGCGCGTATTTCACGGCCTCGGCGAGCGCCCGCACGGCGCGCTCGGCGGCGGGGTAGGCGGGGATGAGACGGGAGTACGAGTGGCTCACCGCGGTGGGAAGCGGTTCCGCGGCGGGGACCGGGTGGGTACCGCCGCCGGTGCCCGGTGCCGTCGCCCCCGCCTGGGGCGCGGTACGGCCCGCGGCCGACAGCGCCTCCGCCAGCCCCCCGAGCTCCACGTGCACCACCAGCACGGGTTTCCCGGGCACCGACTCGGCCGCCGACCGCAGCGCCTCGGCCAGCTCGGCGTCCCCGACCGGTCCCTCCCCGATCGCCGGTATTGCCGTCACGACCACCGCGTCGCAGGACTCGTCCGCCAGCGCCCGGGCCAGCGCCCGGTGGAAGTCGGCCGCGGTCGCCCCGGTCGTCAGGTCCAGCGGCCTGGCCGGGCGCAGCCCTTCCGCGAGGCACCGGTCGTACGTCAGCAGCCCCAGCGACTCGGAGTTCCCGAGGATGGCGACCCGCGGCCCGGACGGCAACGGCTGCCGTGCGAGCAGCAGACCCGCGTCGACCAGTTCGGTGATCGTGTCGACACGGATCACCCCGGCCTGCCGCAGCAGCGCGGAGACCGTGGCGTGCGGCAGCCGCGTCGCCCGTACCGCGTGCCCCTGCGGCGCCGATCCGGCGCCCTGCACCACGACCAGCGGCTTGGCGGCCGCCGTGCGCCGTGCGAGCCGGGTGAACTTGCGGGGGTTGCCGATCGACTCCAGGTACATGAGGACGACGTCGGTCTCGGGGTCGTCGTACCAGTACTGGAGCACGTCGTTGCCGGAGACGTCCGCGCGGTTGCCCGACGAGACGAAGGTGGACACACCCGTGGTCCCGGTGACTCCGCCGCCCCGCCGGTGCAGCCGGGACAGCAGGGCGATGCCGATGGCGCCGGACTGGGCGAACAGCCCGATGCGGCCGGGGCGCGGCATCTCGGGCGCGAGGGACGCGTTCAGCCGGACGTCGTCCGCGGTGTTGATGACCCCGAAGGCGTTGGGCCCGATGATCCGCATGCCGTACGTGCGCGCGCGGCGGACCAGTTCGCGCTGGCGTTCGCGGCCGTCGGGCCCGCTCTCCGCATAGCCGGCGGCGAGGACGACGAGGCCCTGGACGCCGTGCTCCCCGCACTCGGTGACGACGTCGGGGACGTGGTCGGCGGGTACGGCGACCACCGCCAGGTCCACCGGTTCTTCGATGTCCCGTACGGAGCGGTGCGCGGGCACCCCGTCGACCTCCTTGAGGTCCTCGGGGAAGGCCCGGTTCACCGCGTGCAGACGGCCGGTGAACCCGGCGTCCCGGAGGTTGCCGAGAACGCTGCGGCCCACCCCGCCGGGCGCACGGCCGACGCCGATCACCGCCACGGAGCCGGGCGCCAGCAGCCGTCGCACCGAACGGGCCTCGGCGCGCTGCTCGCGGGCCTGCTGGACGGCGACCGAGCGGTCCGTGGGCTCCAGGCCGAACTCCAGGCGGACGACGCCGTCCTCGAAGCTGCGCTTCTGGGTGTAGCCGGCGTCCGTGAACACCTTGATCATCCGGCTGTTGGCGGGCAGCACCTCGGCGGCGAACCGGCGGATCCCGCGCTCGCGCGCGACGGCGGCGATGTGCTCCAGGAGGGCGGAGGCGACCCCGCGGCCCTGGTGGGCGTCCTGGACGAGGAAGGCGACCTCGGCCTCGTCGGCGGGTGCGGAGGCGGGCGTGCCGTCGGCGCCAATGCGGTCATAGCGTACGGTTGCGATGAACTCGCCGCCGATAGTGGCCGCGAGTCCCACCCTGTCCACAAAGTCGTGGTGAGTGAAGCGGTGGACGTCCTTGGCGGAGAGCCTGGGGTAGGGCGCGAAGAAGCGGTAGTACTTCGACTCGTCCGAGACCTGCTCGTAGAAGCTGACCAGGCGGTCGGCATCATCGACGGTGATGGGCCGGATGCGCGCGGTACCGCCGTCGCGCAGCACCACGTCAGCCTCCCAGTGGGACGGGTACTCGTGCCGGTCCTGCGGGTCCGCCGGGGTCTGCATGGGCCCCAGAGTACGGCTCGCGTCCGACAACGGCGCGAGGCAGTCTGTGGAGGACGGAAGCCGGACCGAGGCCGCGGTCCGGCGACACACCCGGAGGGACTCAGGTCCGCTCCGGGGATGCTTCACGATATGGAAAACTGGTCTAGACAACCCTGAACACCGAAGGGCAGCATCACATGGCTGAGCGCCGCGTCAACGTCGGCTGGGCCGAGGGCCTCCACGCCCGCCCCGCTTCCATCTTCGTCCGAGCCGCCACGGCCGCAGGCGTCCCGGTCACGATCGCCAAGGCCGGGGGCAGCCCCGTCAACGCGGCCTCCATGCTGGCTGTCCTGGGGCTGGGCGCCCAGGGCGGCGAGGAGATCGTCCTCGCCTCCGACGCCGAGGGCGCGGACGCCGCCCTCGACCGCCTGGCCAAGCTGGTCGCCGAGGGCCTCGAGGAACTCCCCGAGACCGTCTGAGCACCGCAGCGCCCGCACGACCGGGGCCGCGCCACCCCTCCGGGGGCCGGCGCGGCCCCGCCCTTTTCGCGCCCGAAAGACACGCAGCCGGAATCAGCGGCACACTGCACAAGGGCACGCCTCAATAGGGGCACGTTTGGGCATGGGGGCACGTTTGGACATGCGTGCACGCTTGGAACACGGGCGCACGCTTGAATAAGGGCGCACTTGAATAAGGGCGACGAAAAACAGGCCCCGCCGAATAACACCTCTTTGTATACGGCGCCCGTGTTAATGCCGCACGCCCGACATGTTTACGGGACGTTGCGAAGTCCTCACACCGTTCGCCCGTTCGGCGGCGCCGGGAAACCGGAGCCGGTGGAAGACCGTGGAGCGCTCGGTGTGCAGGGCCGTCACCGCCCGGGCGCGCTCGCCGTCACCGCGCGCCACGGCGTCCACGATCGCGCCGTGCTCCGCCCAGGAGTCCACCGGACTGACGGGCGCCTCCACCGTGTACATCCAGGCGATCTTGTGCCGCAACTGGGTGAGCGTCGAGGTCAGGGCGTGGCTGGCGGAAGCCTGGGCGAGCGTCTCGTGGAACCAGCCGCCCAGCGAGCGCAGGTCGTCGCTGTTGCCCGTCCTGGCCCGCTCCTGACCCAGCCTGACCAGCCCGCGCAGCACCTTCAGGTGGGCCTCGGTGCGGCGCTGGGCGGCCCGCAGGGCGCCGAGCGGCTCCAGGAGCAGACGCATCTCCAGCAGGTCCGCGGCCTCCTGCTCGGTCGGTTCCGCCACGCACGCGCCCGCGTGCCGGCGCGTCACGACGAAGCCCTCGGCCTCCAGGGTGCGCAGCGCCTCGCGGACGGGGACGCGCGAGACGCCGTAGCGGCGGGCCAGGAGTTCCTCGGTGAGCCGGCTGCCGCGCTCGTGGACACCCGCGACGATGTCGTCCCGGATCGCCGTGCATACCGAGTGCGCCGGAATACGCATGTCCGACCTCCGCCTTAATCCCCGTGAAACGCCGCCGAGTGACGCCGGTTCCGCGACTCTATTGCAATGCGCGGGAATTTCCGACGGGGGGCCGGAATCCATGAGTATTTTTTGGACAGTGGGGGCGCGAAAACGGCGAAAGCCCCGGCAGGCTGCCGGGGCTTCGCAGGATCTCGCCGAAAAGAGCCGCCGTCAGACGTTCACGCCGTGCTTGCGGAGGTAGGCGACCGGGTCGACGTCGGAGCCGTACTCCGCGGTCGTGCGGGCCTCGAAGTGGAGGTGGGGGCCGGTGGTGTTGCCGGTGGACCCGGACAGGCCGATCTGCTGGCCCGGGGTCACCTGCTGCCCCACGGAGACGCCGATGGACGACAGGTGGCCGTACTGGGTGTACATGCCGTCGGCCATCTTGATGACGATCTGGTTGCCGTACGCCCCGCCCCAGCCGGTGGAGACGACCGTGCCGGTGCCGACCGCGTGCACGACCGTGCCACTGGCGGCGTGGAAGTCGATGCCGGTGTGGGAGCCGGAGGACCACAGGGAGCCGCCGGTCTTGTAGCCGGTGGACACGTACGAGTCGCTGATCGGAGCGACGAAGGCGTTGAGGCGCTTGCGCTCGGCCTCCCGCGCGGCCCGCGCCTTGGCCTCGCGCTCCTTCTCGGCCTGCGCCGCGGCCTTCTCGCGCGCGGCCTGCTCGGCCGCCTTGCGCTCGGCTTCGGCCTGCTGCGCGGCGGCCTGGGCGTCGACATGCTCGGCGACCGAGTCGCTGACCGTGATGACCGGGGTGAGACCGGTCTGCTCGACGGAGTTCTCGGCGGCGAGCGCCGGGGCGGCGGAGACGGTGCCGATGACACCGGTGGTGGTGAGGGCCGCGATGCCGGCGGCCTGCGCGGTGGTGCGCTTCACCCGGCCGGGACGACGGTGCTTCCCGGAGGCGCACATGAACGCCATGTAGAGGCTGGTCCTTTCCTTCCCTCTCGCCTACCGGGTTAGCTGACGGGTTCGGAGCAGGAAGGTCTCCTACGGACCCCCTCGCGACACGCGCGGGCGCCCGATTCACCCCAGGGACTGCGTGGGTCCCCGGCTCCCCTGGCTCGCGCCGTACGGGGACTCGGCGATGGCTGTCCGGTGCCGCGGGTGCGGCGCAGTGCCTGACGGACAGCCCGAAGGAAACTACGGTGGCGTTCTTTCAAGACTCAAACGGATCGCGGTTTTTGTAGCGCATCCCACAGGGCAGAAAGGCAACCTCCGCCCCAATTCGGACATACGAGAGCCCTGGTGGCCGACGGCCGCCAGGGCTCCGCACGCGCGCGTGAGGCTACTCCGCCGCGACGACGGTCACTTCGCCGATGCCGAGGGCCTCGACGGGCTCCTTGATCTGCGCCGCGTCGCCGACGAGGACGGTCACCAGACGGTCCACCGGGAAGGCGTTCACGACCGCCGCGGTGGCCTCCACGGTGCCGGTGGCGGCCAGTTGCCGGTAGAGCGTGGCCTGGAAGTCGTCGGGCAGGTGCTGCTCGACCTGGTCGGCGAGGGTGCCGGCGACGGCCGCCGCCGTCTCGTACTTGAGCGGCGCCACACCGACGAGGTTCTGCACGGCGACGTCGCGCTCGGCGTCGGTGAGTCCCTCGGCGGCGAGGGTGCGCAGAACCGTCCACAGGTCGTCGAGGGCGGGGCCCGTGTTGGGGGTGTCCACGGAGCCGCTGATGGCCAGCATGGAGGCACCGCTGCCGTCGGGGGCGGAGCGCAGCACCTGCCCGAAGGAGCGGACGCCGTACGTGTAGCCCTTCTCCTCGCGCAGCACGCGGTCCAGGCGGGAGGTGAGGGTGCCGCCCAGGCAGTAGGTGCCGAGCACCTGGGCGGGCCAGACCCGGTCGTGCCGGTCGGGGCCGACGCGGCCGATGAGCAGCTGCGTCTGGACGGCGCCGGGGCGGTCCACGATGACGACCCGTCCGGTGTCGTCGGCGGTCACCGGTGGCACCGGCCGGGGCTCGGCGGTGGAGCCGGTCCAGGCGCCCAGGGTGTCGCCGAGCAGCGCGTCCAGGTCGATGCCGGTCAGGTCGCCGACGATGACCGCGGTGGCGGTGGCGGGGCGCACATGACGGTCGTAGAACGCGCGTACGGCGGCGGCGTCGATCTTCTCGACGGTGTCCTCGGTGCCCTGGCGCGGGCGGGACATCCGCGCGGTCGCCGGGAACAGCTCCTTGTAGAGCTGCTTGGCGGCACGGCGGCTGGGGTTGGCCAGCTCGTGCGGGATCTCGTCGAGGCGGTTGCGGACCAGCCGCTCGACCTCGCTGTCGGCGAAGGCGGGCGCCCTGAGGGCGTCGGAGAGCAGTCCGAGGCCCTTGGCGAGGCGGGAGGCCGGGACCTCCAGGCTGATGCGGACGCCGGGGTGGTCGGCGTGCGCGTCGAGGGTCGCCCCGGCCCGCTCCAGCTCGGCGGCGTAGTCCTCGGCGGAGTGCTGGTCGGTGCCCTCGGAGAAGGCCCGCGCCATGATCGTGGCGACGCCGTCCAGGCCGGCCGGTTCGGCGTCCAGGGGCGCGTCCAGGAGCACCTCCACGGCGACGACCTGCTGGCCGGGGCGGTGGCAGCGGAGCACGGTCAGGCCGTTGTCCAGGGTGGTGCGCTCGGGGGCGGGGAAGGCCCACGGCCTGGCCTCGCCGGGCTGCGGCTGCGGATGGAAGTCCATGCTGGCGAGCTCGGTCACTTGGCCGTCTCCTCATCGTTGTCGCCGGCTTCGACCGTGGCTTCGGCCTCGGGGTCCTCGGGCACGTCGGCGTCCTCGACCGTCTCCGGGGACCTGGGCTCGTAGACGAGCACCGCGCGGTTGTCGGGGCGCAGACGGGCCTTGGCGACCTCCTGGACCTCCTCGGGGGTGACCTCGAGGACGCGCTGGACGGCGGTCAGGGCGAGCTGCGGGTCGCCGAACAGGACGGCGAAGCGGCACAGTTCGTCGGCGCGGCCGGCCACGGTGCCGAGCCGGTCCAGCCACTCACGCTCCAACTGGGCCTGGGCGCGCTCCATCTCCTCGGGCGTGGGGCCCTCCTCGGCGAACCGGGCGAGCTCCTCGTCGATGGCGGCCTCGATGACCGGCACCTCGACGTCACCGGAGGTCTTCACGTCCAGCCAGCCCAGGGACGGCGCGCCGGCGAGCCGCAGCAGGCCGAAGCCGGCCGCGACGGCCGTGCGGTCGCGCCGCACCAGGCGGTTGTAGAGGCGGG
>NZ_JBEYFC010000087.1:0-24691 GCF_040634175.1 Streptomyces sp. NPDC007162 | reverse complement strand
TGTTTGTGTAACTGCGCGACCAGCCACAACGCACCCGCTGTCGCGCACGTTCCTCAACCGGCTCCCCCCTGGGCGCCCTTCCGCAACCAGTACAGAGCGGAAACCGGCAGGAGCACGGGAATGAACACGTACCCCATCCCGTAGTCCGACCACACGGTCGCATCCGGGAACGCAGAAGAGTCCACCAGGGTCCACGTCCCCACGATCAACACCCCGGCGAGCTCGGCGGCGCAGCACACCTGCGCCACCCTGCGGGCCGTCTCCCCGCCCCGCACCAGCGTGTACGTGATGAACGCGTACACCACCCCCGCGACCGCAGACAGCGAGTACGCGAGCGGCGCCCGGTCGAACTCGGTGGCGATCTGGTACGCGGACCGCGACACCGCGCCGACCACCATCACCCCGTAGAACCACACCAGCAAGGTGCCCGGCCCACTGGTGAGCCGCTTCGGCTTCCCTTCCACGGCCGTCATCTCAGCCTCCCCAGATGTCATAGAGCCGCACCTCCAGCACCGCCAGCACCACGCCGCCCGCGGCGACCGTCACCGACCCCCAGCGGGTCCGCTCGGCGAGCGACATGAACCCCGCGGCCGGCACACACGCGAACGCCCCCAGCAGATAGGCCACGAAGATCGTCGTCCCCTGGTCCGGCTTCCCGCCCCGCGCCAGCAGCACGATCCCGGCCACCAGCTGGACCAGTGCCAGCACCGTCACCACGGCCATCCCGATGAAGTGCCAGTCCTTCGTCGGCTGGTCCCGGTAGGCCGCCCACCCGCACCACACGGCGAGCAGCAGCGCGGCGACACCGGTCGCCAGCAGCAGGGCATTGAGCATGCGGTGACCCTATTACGGCCGAAAGGACGCGATGCCGTCGCCCCTGCCGTACGCCGTAGGGTCGAGGCCATGACGATCCACGCACAAGCCCTGCTCTTCGACAACGACGGCACCCTCGTCTCGTCCCTGGCCTCGGTGGACCGCTGCTGGACCCGGTGGGCGGCGGAGTACGGCGTCACCGAGGAGTTCACCCGAGTCGAACTGCACGGACGGCCCGCCGCGGACATCGTCGCCGACCTGCTCCCGGCGCACCTCGTGGCGGAGGCGGTCGCCCGGGTCGAACAGCTGGAGGTGGAGGACGTCCCCAACGGCGGCGTCCACCTGCTCCCCGGCACCGCCGCCCTCCTCGACTCCCTGCCCGCCGACCGTTGGGCCGTCGTCACCTCCGCCACCCGCCGGCTGGCCGAGGCCCGGCTGGACGCGGTGGGGATACGGCCGAAGACGCTCATCTGCGCCGACGACGTCACTCGCGGCAAGCCCGACCCGGAGCCCTACCTCCTCGCCGCCCGGCAGCTGGGCGTCGATCCGGCCGGCTGCGTCGTCTTCGAGGACGCGCCGGCCGGCCTCCAGGCGGGCCGCGCCGCCGGGATGACCACCGTGGCGTTGACCACAACCCACCAGCCGCACGAGCTGGTCGCGGACCTCGTGGTGAAGGACCTCTCGGCCTTGTCGGCGCTGGTCGCCGACCGGGGCGTGGAGATCGCCGCACGCGTGTGACGGGTGTCCGCCGCTGTCCAGGATGCGGACAGCGGCGGCCTGTCAGGACCGTAGGTCTGGTTTACTGATCGCATGACCACGACGAGCGACCGCATCCCGGTGACCGAGGCGACCATGACGCCCGGTGCTCGTTGTATGTGTCGAATGTGCGCCTTCTAGAGGGCCCCCGCACCACCCCAGAGCTCGCGCCCCGAAGCGAGACAGGTGGCATGTCCGTACGACGCCCCGACGCGCGTATGTGATGCAAGCCGCCCCCGCGCACATGTTCTCCCCGGTTCAGCGCCTTCGCGAGAACCGTGCCGCGTCCCTGCACGAACGCATCCGTGCGCCCGGGCACACCCGCGCCCGCGCACTCGACAGTGACGGAAACCCACGTGATCACCACAACGGGCCTTACCAAGGTCTACCGCTCGCGCGGCCGAGAGGTCACCGCCCTCGACGGCGTCGATCTGCACGTCCGCGAGGGCGAGGTGTACGGCGTCATCGGCCAGTCCGGCGCCGGCAAGTCCTCGCTCATCCGCTGCGTCAACCTCCTGGAGCGCCCCACCGCCGGGACGGTGACCGTCGCCGGACAGGACCTCACCGCCCTCGCCGGGCGCGGCCCCCGGGCAGGCAGGGAGCTGCGGCAGGCGCGCAGCCGTATCGGCATGGTCTTCCAGCACTTCAACCTGGTGTCCTCGCGGACGGTCCAGGACAACGTCGAGCTGCCGCTGGAGATCCTCGGCAGGTCGGGGAAGGAACGTTCCCGCAAGGCGCTGGAACTGCTCGACCTCGTCGGGCTCGCCGACAAGGCGAAGTCCTACCCGGCCCAGCTCTCCGGCGGCCAGAAGCAGCGCGTCGGCATCGCCCGCGCACTGGCCGGCGACCCCAAGGTGCTGCTCTCCGACGAGGCCACCAGCGCCCTCGACCCGGAGACCACCCGCTCCATACTCCAGCTGCTGCGCGACCTGAACCGGCAGCTGGGCCTGACCGTCCTGCTCATCACGCACGAGATGGACGTCGTGAAGAGGATCTGCGACTCCGCCGCCCTCATGGAGAAGGGACGGATCGTCGAGTCCGGGGCCGTCAGCGAACTGCTCGGCACCCCCGGCTCCGAGCTGGCCGCCGCGCTCTTCCCGGTCGGCGGCGAGGCCTCCGGCGACGACCGCACCGTCCTCGACGTCACCTTCCACGGCGAGGCCGCCACCCAGCCGGTCATCTCCCAGCTCTCCCGCACCTACAACATCGACATATCGATCCTCGGCGCGGCCGTCGACACCGTCGGCGGCCTCCAGATCGGCCGGATGCGCATCGAACTGCCCGGCCGCTACGAGGACAACGTGGTGCCCATCGGCTTCCTGCGCGAGCAGGGCCTGGGGATCGACGTCCTGGGCCAGGAGCCCGCGCTGGTGAAGGAAGGTGCCTAGTGACCTGGTCCGAGATGCAGCCCCTGCTGTCCCAGGCGTGTGGGGACACCCTCTACATGGTCGGCTGGTCCACGCTGATCGCCGTCGTCGCCGGCCTCCCGCTGGGCGTCCTGCTCGTCCTCACCGACCGGGGCGGCCTGCTCCAGAACGTGCTGGCCAACAAGGTCATCGGGCAGATCGTGAACATCGCCCGCTCGATGCCGTTCATCATCCTGATGGTCGCGCTGATGAGCTTCACCCGCTGGATCACCGGCACCACCATCGGCCGCGAGGCAGCCATCGTGCCCCTCGCCATCGGCGCCATCCCGTTCTTCGCGCGCCTGGTCGAGACGGCCGTCCGGGAAGTGGACGGCGGACTCGTCGAGGCCGTGCAGTCGATGGGCGGCAACACCTGGACCGTCGTACGCAAGGTCCTCGTACCGGAGTCGCTGCCCTCGCTCATCTCCTCCACCACGACCACGATCGTCGCCCTCATCGGCTACTCGGCCATGGCCGGCACGGTCGGTGCCGGCGGACTCGGCGACATCGCCATCCGGTACGGCTACCAGCGCTTCGAGACCGAGCTGATGTGGATCACCGTCGCGATCCTCGCCGTCGCCATCTCGGTCATCCAGTTCGCCGGCGACTACGCGGCCCGCTCGCTGCACCGCCGCGGCGGCCGGTCCGGTCCGGTCCCGAAGCTGCGCCTGCTGAAGGCGTCGGCCGCCGCCGGCAAGACCGCCTGAACCCACCCCTGTTTTCCCCGCACCACCCTCCGCGGGGCCGCTCCACCCTTAAGGAAAGGCACTTTTCGTGCGTAACGCCGCCAAGCTCACCACCGCCGTCCTCGCCGCCGGAGCCCTCACCCTCGGGCTCACCGCCTGCGGTTCGGACAAGAACTCCGCCTCCTCCGACTACAGCGGACCGTTGGTCGTCGCCGCCAGCCCGACCCCGCACGCCGAGATCCTGGACTACGTCAAGGACAACCTGGCGAAGAAGGCCGGACTCGACCTCCAGGTCAAGGAGTTCACCGACTACATCACGCCGAACACGGCGACCGAGGACGGCTCGGTGGACGCCAACTACTTCCAGAACAAGCCGTACCTCGACGACTTCAACAAGAAGCGCGGCACCCACATCGTGCCCGTCGTCACGGTGCACCTGGAGCCGCTCGGCCTGTACTCCCACAAGGTCAAGAGCGCCGACGCGCTGAAGAGCGGTGCGACGATCGCCGTCCCCAACGACGCCGTGAACGAGGCGCGCGCCCTCAAGCTGCTCGCCGCCAACGGACTCATCACCCTCAAGGACGGCGCCGGCAGCGAGGCGACCCCGCAGGACATCGCGAAGAACCCGAAGAACCTCACGTTCAAGGAGGTCGAGGCGGCCCAGACCGCGCGCTCCCTGGACGACGTGGACGCCGCGGTCATCAACGGCAACTACGCCATCTCGGCCGGCATCAAGCCCGCCAAGGACGCCCTCGTCCTGGAGTCCGCGAAGAACAGCCCGTACGGCAACTTCCTCGCGGTGAAGAAGGGCAACGAGAAGGACCCGCGCGTCAAGAAGCTCGCCAAGCTCCTCACCTCGCCCGAGGTCAAGAAGTTCATCGAGGACAAGTACCAGGGTTCGGTCGTCCCGTCCTTCTGACCGTCTTCCGACCGTCCTCGGCGGCACGTATACGGCGTATCGCCACGCACGGGGTCCACTCGCTCACCAGGGGTGGGCCCCGTCGTGCGGTTCAGTGGTTTCATGCTGCATGCTGGGCAGTTCGCGGGCCCTGAAGGTCTGGGCCCGGAAGTATTTCCGAAGGTTACGGAGCGGCGCATGACTAGCACCTTCCCCAACATCTCCATCAGCACGGAGCGGTTGGTGCTGCGTCCCCTCGACGAGGACGATGTGCCCGCCCTGGCGGAGATGATGAATGACGAGCAGGTGGCCGCCTGGACCGACGTCCCCCAGCCGTTCACCGAGGCCGGCGCCCGGCACTGGATCACCGCGTACGCCCCCGCGGAGCGCACCTCGGGCCGGGGCCTGGACCTCGCGGTCACCGAGTTCCTGACCCAGCGGCTGGTCGGCGTCATCCAGCTGACCAAGACCGACTGGCACATCCGGGCCACCGAGTTGTCGTACATCGTCGCTCCCTGGGCCCGCGGCGAGGGCTACGCCTCCGAGGCCGCGCTCGCCACCGCCCAGTGGCTCTTCGGCGACCAGAAGTTCGAGCGCATCGAGTTGCGCACGGCCGCCGACAACACCGCCTCCCAGCAGGTGGCCCAGAAGATCGGCTGTATCAGCGAGGGCGTGCTGCGCAACGCCTGTATAGCCCACGTCCGCACCGAGGCCGGCACCTGGGCGGACATGCGCACCGACTTCATCGTGTGGAGCCTCCTCCCGGAGGACCTGGAGGGCGCCGGCGAGGAACTCGCCGGAAGCGACGGCTTCACCTCCTGGAACTGACGCGGGCGGGACTCGCCCCGCCGCACGCGGTCCACCTCCACCAGGTACTCTCACGGAGCCCGCCCACGGGCACCGGCCCCTGACGACCTGCGAAATTCTGGAGACTGACGACGATGGCCGACCGGGTCACGGTGATCGGCTGGGACGGCTCGCCGCTGACCGCCGCGGCACGCGGCGCGCTCGGCGCCGCCACGCTCGTCGCGGGCGCGGCCCACCATCTGGACCTCCCCGAGGTGCCGCAGGCCGCGGAGCGCATCCGCCTCGGCAGCGTCGCCCTCGCCGCCCGCCGGATCGCCGGCCACCGCGGCACCGCCGTGGTCCTCGCCGACGGCGACCCCGGCTTCTTCGGTGTCGTACGCACCCTGCGCGCCCCCGAGTTCGGCCTCGAGGTGGAGGTCGTCCCCGCCGTCTCCTCGGTGGCCGCCGCCTTCGCGCGTGCCGGCATGCCCTGGGACGACGCCGAGGTGGTCGTCGCACACCGGCGCACCCTGCGACGCGCGGTGAACGTGTGCCGCGCCCACGCCAAGGTCGCCGTCCTCACCTCGCCCGGCGCCGGCCCCGCCGAACTCGGCCTGCTCATGGAGGGCGTCCACCGCACCTTCGTCATCTGCGAGGAACTCGGCACCGAACGCGAGCAGGTCCACGTCGTCACCTCCGACAAGGCCGCCGACCACGCCTGGCGCGACCCCAACGTCGTCATCGTCATCGGCGGTACGACCGGAGCGGCGACGGTGCCCGAGGGCGGCGGCTGGATCGCCGGCCGGGACCCGGCCGCCGGCCCGCGAGGCTGGGTGCAGCCCGACGCGCAGTACGGCGACGGAGCCCCGCTCGGCGAAGGGGAAACGGATCTGCTCAGGGCCGCCCAACTGGCCCGCCTCGGGCCCCGGATCGGCGACCTCGTCTGGGACATCGGCTGCGGCAGCGGCGCGTTCGCCACCGAGGCCGCGCGTGCCGGAGCCGCCGTCATCGCCGTCGACCGGGACCTCGCGGCCTGTGTGCGCAGCGAGACGGCCGCCCGGAAGTTCGGCGTCCGGCTCCAGATCGTGCACGGCGCCGCGCCCCACGTGCTGGAGAACCTGCCCGAACCCGACGTCGTCCGGGTCGGCGGCGGGGGAGTCGCCGTGGTCGGCGCGGTCGCCGACCGCCGCCCGCAGCGCATCGTCACCCACGCCGCCACCCGCGACGCGGCCGAACTCATCGGCCGCGACCTGACCGAGCACGGATACCAGGTCGAATGCGCCCTTCTGCAGTCCGTCGAACTCGACACCAGGGCCTGGACGGAGACCGAGCGGAACGTCGCGTTCCTGCTCAGCGGCGTCCTACCTGAACGCGCCCCGTGATCCTGTTGTCATACTGCGCGCGGTAGGCTGGCCGATCGCTGCACCGCACCGGTGGCCCGGAAATTCGTTCGTCAATATCCGGAAAACACGCTCTTTTTGGGACGGGTGTGGTACGGCAGAACCGGGGACGCGCAACGTGGCGCAGTCCACAGCGGGCTGTCGCGGATCACGCTGTCGCGACGGTCGAACGGCCGGGACAATGCCACTGAATGGCTTTGTCGCCTTTTCCGGCGGGTCGTTCGTGCCGCTGGGCACGCACGCTCGTTCTTGACAGTGGGGCGGTCGGTGCGCCGCCCCGGGCGAGCTGGTCGTAGAAGGCACTAACCGATGGGCGAGGGGTACGCATGACGGACACCGGCCAGGTCCCGGGCGAGGGACTGCCGGAGAGCGCAGGCATGGTGGAACAGCCGGGCGCTCCCGCGCACGGCGCGTACACCTACCTCTCCGAGTCGCCTGCCGAGGACGAAGAGCTGCTGCTGCCCGGCGCCCAGGGTGCCTGGGGCAACGAGGTACCGCCGCCGACCCCGGAGCCGGTCGTCGAGGCCGTCCACGAGCCCGGCCCCCACGAGACGGGCGGCCGGGACAGCGGGTCGGTGGACCTGACCGCCGTCCGGCTGCCCAGCTCGGTACCGGCGTCCCCGATCCTGTCGGTGCCGCACGACCCCGCGGTCACCCCGGCCCCGCGCCGCCCGCTGCATCTCGGTCCGCCGATCCCCGACGCCTCCACCAGCCCGGTGCGCTCCCTCGCCGACCGCGGCCCCGCGGGTGCGCCGGTCCGGCAGCCCGGACTGCCGTCGGGCGCGCCCGAGTACCTCGACGCCCAGCCGCTGCGCGAGGCCGCACCACAGCCCGCCGCGCCCTGGGGCGTGCCGGGTGCCGTCCCGCAGGCCGCTCCGGTGGCACAGGTCGCCGCGCAGGCCCCGGCCGCTGAAACGGTTGTTCCCATGCCGGAACCCATGCCGGAACCCGTGCCGGTCCAGGCCGCGGCCGGACAGCCCGCCCCCCAGCAGGCAGCCGTGCCGACCCCTGAGCCGTCCGGCGTCGCCCCGGTCACCACGGGGGTCGTGGCCGCGGGTGCGGCCGCGGAGCAGCAGGTGCCGGCGGTCGCCGGGGCGCAGCCCGTGCACGCGTACGGTCCGCAGGGCATGGCCCAGCCGGTCGGCGGTGGCGTCCCCGCTCCGGCGGCGGAGCCGGTGGCCGCGCCGGTCGCGCAGGCTCCGGAAGGTACTCACGGCGCGGTGCCGGGAGCCCGGCCGGAGCCGGGGGCCGTCCCGGAGGCGCCGCAGCTGCATGTGCTGCCCGGACAGGGTGCGGCGCCGGTGCAGGCCGCTGCCCCGGCGGGCGTGACGGCGTCGGAGGCTCCGCAAGGGCCCGAGGCCGGCGGCGCGCCGGGCGAGCCCGTCGTGGCGGCGCAGGGCGCGCCGGTGGCGGAAGGAGCTCAGGTGGCGGCGGAGACCGCTGCCGCGGCGCAGGCTCCGGAGGGCATCGCTCCTGAGAACGCCGTTGTGGAGGATGTCGCTCCGCAGGCGGCGGTGTCGGACGGGATCGGCACGGACGCGCTGGGTCCGGAGGCGGTGGGTCCGGAGGCGGCGGCTGAAGCCGTGGTCGCCGAGCCGGGACAGCCGGTGCCGTCGGCCGCCGGGCCGGTCGTGCCGGAGGCGCAGCCCGTTGAGCCGGTTGCGGCCCAACAGCCCGCACCCGAGGGGGTCGTAGCCGAGCAGGCCGTGGCAGAGGGGGCCGTACCGCAGCAGACCGTGACTGAGCAGGCCGCCGTCGAGCCGGTCGCGGCCGAGGCCGCCGTGGCCCAGTCCGCCGTGGCCGGGCAGGGCGTCGCCGAGGGCGTCGCGGCCGAGCCCGCCGGGGCGGCGGAAGCCGTCGTACCGGAGCCGGAGCCGGAGTCCGTGCCCGCGCCGGAGGCCGGTGCGCCCGAGTCCGTTCCGGTTCCGGAAGCGGTGGCGGCCGAGTCGGCGCAGCCGCAGGCCGCCGACCCGAACGCACCGGCCCAGGCGCCGCAGCCCGCGGAGAGTCCCGCGCCCGTCGCCGAGGCGCCCCAGGCGCAGCCGGTACCCGCCCCCGGGGCCGAGGAGCCCGCGCCCGACGCACCGATGGACGAGGCCGACACGGCGGCCGCCGTACCGCAGACCGAGACCGGCACGCCGGAAACCGTCGACGGCGCGGAAACTCCCGCAGCCCCCCAGGGACAGTCCGCCCCGCCCGTGGAGGTGCCCCTGTCCGGTCCCCAGACGCAGGGCACCGCCCCCGAGGTCTCTCCGCAGGCCGAGGAGCCTTCGGCTGCGGACCACACTGCGGAGCCGGCGGCGGAGCAGCGGCCCCTCGGGGAGTTCGTGGCCGTCGACGGCCAGGTGCCGACCACCCCGCACCTCGCCCCGACCCCGCCGCACCCCCTGGTTCTCCCCGTCCAGGACCAGGGCGAGTCGGCCCCTGCGCAGGCCGCGACCGTCCCCGCACCCCGCGAGGCCGAGCCCGGCGCGGTGGCGGAGCCCCACCCCGATGTCGTACAGCAGGCGGAGGACCTGGAGACCAGGGCCGCCGATCAGGAAGAGAGCACGGCCCCCGTGGCAGAAGCACGACAGTCCACCGGTCCGGCCGCGCCCGCCTACGACGACGCCGAACGCGAGGCCGTCCTGAAGGTCATGCGCGAACGCCGGGACATCCGCAACGGCTTCCGCAGCGACCCCATCCCGCACGAGGTGCTGCTGCGCGTCCTGGAGGCCGCCCACACGGCGCCCTCCGTGGGCCACTCCCAGCCCTGGGACTTCGTGGTCATCCGCTCGGCCGACACCCGCCGCACCATGCACGAACTCGCGATGCGCCAGCGCGAGGCGTACGCCAAGTCCCTTCCCAAGGGCCGCGCGAAGCAGTTCAAGGAACTGAAGATCGAGGCCATCCTCGACACCCCGGTGAACATCGTCGTCACCGCCGACCCGACCCGCGGCGGCCGCCACACCCTCGGCCGGCACACCCAGCCGCAGATGGCGCCGTACTCCGCCGCGCTCGCCGTCGAGAACCTCTGGCTCGCCGCCCGTGCCGAGGGACTGGGCGTCGGCTGGGTCAGCTTCTTCGACGAGCGCGAGATGGTCCGCGCGCTGGGGCTGCCCGAGCACCTCGAGGTCATCGCCTACCTGTGCGTGGGCTACGTCGACGAGTTCCCGGACGAGCCCGAGCTGATGCAGGCCGGCTGGTCCAAGCGCCGCCCGCTGTCGTGGGTCGTCCACGAGGAGACGTACGGCCGCCGCGCGCTGCCCGGCGAGGACCCGCACGACCTGCTCGCCGAGACCGTCGCCAGTGTCCGCCCGCTGGACGCCAAGGCGCTCGGCGAGGCCTGGGAGCGGCAGAAGCGGATGACCAAGCCGGCCGGTGCGCTCGGCATGCTGGAGATCATCTCCGCCCAGCTGTCCGGCCTGTCCCGGCAGTGCCCGCCGCCGATCCCGGAGCCCGCGGCCGTCGCCATCTTCGCCGGCGACCACGGGGTGCACGCCCAGGGCGTCACGCCGTGGCCGCAGGAGGTCACCGCGCAGATGGTGGCGAACTTCCTCGGCGGGGGAGCGGTCTGCAACGCGTTCGCCGGCCAGGTGGGCGCCGAGGTGTGCGTGGTGGACGTCGGTGTGGCCTCCGAGCTGCCGGCGACCCCGGGGCTGCTGCCCCGCAAGGTCCGCGCGGGCACCTCCGACATGACGACCGGTCCCGCGATGACCCGCGAGGAGGCCAAGCAGGCCATCGAGGTGGGCATCGAGACCGCCCGCGACCTGGTGGCGGCCGGCAACAAGGCGCTCCTCACCGGCGAGATGGGCATCGCGAACACCACCGCCTCCGCCGCCCTGATCTCGGTCTTCACGGGTGCCGACCCCGCCGAGGTCACCGGCCGGGGCACCGGCATCAACGACGAGACGCTCGCCCGCAAGACCGAGGTCGTCCGCCGTGCCCTGGAACTCCACCAGCCGGACCCCGCCGACCCGATCGGCGTCCTCGCGGCGGTCGGCGGCTTCGAACACGCGGCGATGGTCGGCCTGTTGCTCGGCGGCGCGTCCCTGCGCACGCCCGTCATCCTGGACGGCGTGAGCGCGGGCGCGGCCGCCCTGGTGGCCCGTGCCATCGCCCCCGAGGTCCTGGCCGCCTGCATCGCGGGCCACCGCAGCGCGGAACCGGGCCACGTGGCAGCCCTCAACAAGCTCGGCCTGCGCCCCCTGGTCGACCTGGACCTGCGCCTGGGCGAGGGCACCGGAGCCCTGCTGGCGCTTCCCCTGGTCCAGAGCACGGCACGGGCGATGCACGAGGTGGCCACGTTCGACTCGGCGGGCGTGACGGAGAAGTAGCGGAGACAGGGGACTTACGGGACTGCGACCGAGGGTGCCCCTCGGCCGGCCAGTGGTGGTGCCTGCAGCCGTGTGCCCGGCGACGGCGCCCAGCCACTGGACACCCTGCGCCGCCCGAACCCCCGCCCCGTAAAATCTGCACGTCAGGGCTACAGCTACGCCTCGGAGGAGCCGCCACCTCATGGCCGAACACCCCGCCTACCCCGTAGGCCTCCGCCTCACCGGCCGCAAGGTGGTCGTCCTCGGCGGCGGCCAGGTCGCCCAGCGCCGCCTCCCCGCCCTGATCGCGGCGGGCGCCGAGATCACCCTGGTGTCCCCGGCGGCGACCCCCTCGGTCGAGGCGATGGCGGACACCGGAGAGATCTCCTGGGCCAGGCGTCCCTACCGGGACGGCGACCTCGCGGACGCCTGGTACGCCCTGATCGCCACCAGCGACCCCGCCGCCAACACCGCCGCCTCCGCCGAAGCGGAGCGCCACCGCGTGTGGTGCGTGCGTTCCGACGACGCCGACCAGGCCACCGCCTGGACCCCGGCCACCGGTCACAGCGAGGGCGTCACGGTCGCCGTCCTCACCACCGACGCCCGCGGCCGTGACCCCCGCCACACGGCCGCCATCCGGGACGCGGTCGTCGAGGGCCTGCGCGACGGCACCCTCGTCGCCCCGCACCACCGCACCCGCACCCCCGGCGTCGCCCTCGTCGGCGGCGGCCCCGGCGACCCCGACCTGATCACGGTGCGCGGCCGCCGCCTGCTGGCCGAGGCCGACGTGGTGATCGCCGACCGACTCGGCCCCCGCGACCTGCTCGCCGAACTCCCGCCGCACGTCGAGGTGATCGACGCGGCGAAGATCCCGTACGGCAGGTACATGGCCCAGGAGGCCATCAACAACGCCCTCATCGAGCACGCCAAGCAGGGCAAGTCGGTCGTACGGCTGAAGGGCGGCGATCCCTACGTCTTCGGCCGGGGCATGGAGGAGGTCCAGGCGCTCGCCGAGGCCGGTATCCCCTGCACGGTCGTTCCCGGCATCTCCAGCTCGATCTCCGTGCCGGGCGCGGCCGGCATCCCGGTCACCCACCGGGGCGTCGCCCACGAGTTCACGGTGGTCAGCGGCCATGTCGCACCCGACGACGAGCGTTCGCTGGCCGACTGGCCGTCGCTCGCGAAGCTCACCGGCACCCTGGTCGTCCTCATGGGCGTCGACAAGATCGGGAAGATCGCCGAGACCCTCGTGGCCCACGGCCGGTCCCCCCAGACCCCCGTCGCCCTGGTCCAGGAGGGCACGACGGCCGCGCAGCGCCGGGTGGACGCGACCCTCGCCACCGTGGCGGAGGCGGTCCGCACGCATGAGGTGAAGCCGCCGGCGGTCATCGTCATCGGTGAGGTCGTGAACGTCGGCCCGCCCACGTCGGCCTGAGCAGGCACTGGCGTAACCCCGGGTAACACAACCCGTCCCAGACCATTGGCACCCCACCCAGGACAAGGCAGTATCACCCTGTGGCCGATCTCATCACCGTTGAGGATCCCGACGACCCGCGCCTCCGTGACTACACGGGCCTGACCGACGTCGAGTTGCGCCGCAAGCGCGAACCGACCGAGGGCCTGTTCATCGCGGAGGGCGAGAAGGTCATCCGAAGGGCGAAGGACGCGGGCTACGAGATGCGTTCGATGCTGCTGTCCGCCAAGTGGGTGGACGTCATGCGCGACGTCATCGACGAGCTCCCGGCCCCCGTCTACGCGGTCAGCCCGGAGCTCGCCGAGAAGGTCACCGGCTACCACGTGCACCGCGGCGCCCTCGCCTCCATGCAGCGCAAGCCGCTGCCGACGGCGACCGAACTGCTGCGCACCACCCGCCGGGTCGTCGTCATGGAGTCGGTCAACGACCACACCAACATCGGCGCGATCTTCCGTTCGGCGGCGGCTCTCGGCATGGACGCGGTGCTGTTGTCCCCCGACTGTGCCGACCCCCTCTACCGCCGCAGCGTGAAGGTGTCGATGGGTGCGGTCTTCTCCGTGCCGTACGCCCGTCTCGACACCTGGCCCAAGGGGCTCGACTCGGTCCGTGAGGCCGGGTTCACCCTGCTCGCCCTCACCCCGGACGAGAAGGCGCGCAGCCTCGACGAGGCCGCCCCGCACCGGATGGACAGGGTCGCGCTGATGCTCGGCGCGGAGGGCGACGGCCTCTCCACCCAGGCGCTGGTCGCCGCCGACGAATGGGTGCGTATCCCGATGTCCCACGGCGTCGACTCCCTGAACGTCGGCGCGGCGGCCGCGGTCGCCTTCTACGCGGTGACCACCGGCCGCCCGGAGGCCTAGGTCCTGTCCGCGCTACTCCCTGAGGGCGACGGTCTTCGCGGGTACGGGGCCACCGGGCACGCCCAGTCCGTGCGCCGGGCCGGAGCAGCCCTGGGCGAGCGCGATGCCCAGCGCCACCAGCAGGGTCACCACGACGAACACGAACAGTCGCTGACGCAGCAGCCGGGGATTGGCCGGCCGCCGTCCGGTGCCCGTGGGACGCGGCGTGGGACGTCCGGTACCACTGCGCGGCGCGGGCCGGCCACCGGTTGCGGGCCGGGCGCCGCCCCCGCGGGGGGTGGGGGTGGGGCGGGCGCCGTTCGGCCGTGACGGCACCCCGCCGCCGGACCGCGGACCGCTGCCCCCGCGCGAGGGCGCGTTGCCCCGCACGGGCGCGCCCGGTGCGGACTGCGGCCGCCGCTGGGCGCGCTGCGGTTCCGGGTAGGTCTCGGCGAGCGGCCCGGTGGGCCGGTCGGCCTCCGCGGCCCGTGGCGACGGCGGCCGTACGTCGGCCAGCCCGTGGGCCTCGCGCGCGGCGATCTCCTTCAGCCGGAGCGACAGCTGGAGCGTGCTCGGCCGTTCCTCCGGATCCTTCGCCAGACAGGCCCGCACCAGGGGTGCCAGCGCGTCCGGCACACCGTGCAGCGCCGGCTCCTCGTGGACCACCCGATAGAGCATCACCTCGGAACTGCCGTGCCCGAACGGCGAGTCACCGGTCGAGGCGTACGCGAGGGTCGCGCCGAGCGAGAACACGTCCGTGGCCGGGGTGACGGCCGCCCCGCGCACCTGCTCGGGTGCGAGGAACCCGGGGGAGCCCACCGCCGTACCGACGTGGGTGAGCGTGGACGCCCCGGTGGCCCAGGCGATGCCGAAGTCGATGATCCGCGGCCCCTTCGGGGACAGCAGGATGTTGGACGGCTTCAGGTCCCGGTGGACGACCCCGGCCTCGTGCACGGCGACCAGGCCCTCGGACAGGGCCGCCCCGACCGCCGCGGCCTCCGCGGCGTGCAGCGGGCCCTCGTCGGCGACCTTGTCGTGCAGCGAGGGCCCGGGTACGTACTGGGTGGCGAACCACGGCCGCTCGGCCTCCAGGTCCGCCGCGACCAGCCGTGCCGTGCAACCGCCCCGGATCCGCCGGGCCGCCGAGACCTCACGGGCGAACCGCGACCGGAACTCCTGGTCCTCGGCCAGATCCGGCCGGATCACCTTCAGCGCGACCCGCTGCCCCTTCTTGTCGGAGCCCAGGTAGACCACGCCCATCCCGCCGGCGCCGAGCCTTCTGTGAAGCCTGAACGAGCCGACGACGCGCGGGTCCTCGCGCCTCAGGCGCATCATCGCCATGTTCATCCCCGCTGCCCGGTCCGTCTGACGTGGCACAGCTTACGTTTACCGGGCCGTCCGTGCGCAGAGGCCGCGCCCTCTCGGTCCGATGGATTGTCAGTGCCGGGTGCGAGACTTGAGGAGTGGTCAGGAAGGCGCCCCAGTCGGCGCCTTTGAGCACGCGACTGCTTCAACAAGCCGTCACAGAAGGGGGATTGAAGCTGTGAAGGGTGATCGGGTGGAGATAGTCGTCGACGCCGGCGACACGACGCGCACCTACGAGGTGGTGGCGAGCAGAGCGGGCCGCCGGGTGGAGACGGCGGTACGACGGGGGGTGGTCGAAGTGAGCGAAGTCACGAGAAACGGAAGTGTTGTCCGGACCGCCCGCTTCATGGCCAACCGGGTTCTGGCCCTCGTCGAGCAGCCGGTGCCCCGCGAGGACAGCTCGGAAAAACCGGGAAGGACCGGGCACCCCCTCGGGGAAGACCCGGAGACGTAGGTGGAGACGCAGGACGTCGTCTCCACCCAGAGGAGTACTCCGCAGGTCACGGCTCATCCTCTCGGAGGCCCGTGATGCGATACGAGGGCATGACGACCGCCGGGGGGCCGCGCGCCTAGATTTGAGGTCAAGCGGCGGGTGCAGCACTCGTCCCCCGAGGTCAGACACCCGCCGCTGCCAACGACAACTGAACGGTCAGGAGAGGGACCATGGCTCTTACGGCACAGCGGACACACACCACCCGCCCCCGCCGGCAGGGCCGTCGCCACCCCCTGGTGGCGACGCTCATGGCCCTTCCCCTGGCGGCCCTGCTCCTGCTGGTCTTCGACGGCTGGGAGACGGTGGCCACACAGGCGTCGTCCGTGGGAGTGATGCTGGGGCGCTGAGCGGCGACCCCAGGCCCGGAAGAGCGGTCCGGGCGGGGACATCCATCCATGAAACCCCGTGGGGACGGGGGTGCGACGGACGGCAAAAATGCCGGCGCAGCTGGGGAGCTGCGCCGGCATTGCTCTGTGCGCTGTTCGCGCCCCTGACAACTCGGCTGCGGGCATGCGTGCCTCCCCTCCAGTGCCTCAATCTGGGGGAGGCACCCTGCAGGCGCGGCGAGCGACACCCCGGTACCTCAGCCCCCATCCCGGCCCGCGGTGAACCCCGGCCCGGCAACCCCCCGTACCCTCACCCCAGCACAGCCGCACTTCCGGGGGACCTCATGACCGCAGACGTACTGCCCCGGCTGACCGCCGAGCTCGCCGCCGCCGCCCATCCCGACGCCGATGCGGTCCCCTGCGGCTGCGCGACCACCACCCTCGCCCACCGCCCCGACACGACGGTCCTCCGCCACGCGGGCACCGTCGCCAAGGTCCACGCCTCCGGCACCGACCCCACCGCCCTCGCCCTCCGCCTGGCCACCGCCGCCCGCCTCCCCGACGTCTTCCTCCCGCCCCTCGCCCCTGCCCCCGCCGCCTCCGTCGCCGGCCGCCCGGTCACCCTCTGGCCGTACGGCGCTCCCGTGGACCCCGACGCCCCGGACACCGCCCCCTGGGAAGCCGCCGCCACCCTCCTCGCCCGGCTCCACCGCACCTCGCCCGCCCCGGCCGCACCCCCGATGCGCGGTCCCGCCAAAGCGGCCCACGCGATGGCCCGCCTCCGGGAAGTCCTCGCCGGCGCGGCCCCCCACCCCGCCGCCCCGCCCCTCCTGCGCGCATGGTCCGCCCTGCCCGCGTGGGCCCGCGCCGAGGCACCCGCGCCCGACCACCACCCCCGCACGCTCTGCCACGGTGACCTGCACCTCGGCCAGCTGGTCCGGCATCCGGTGCCGGACGGCCCGTGGCGGCTCATCGACGTCGACGACCTCGGCGTCGGCGTGCCGGCCTGGGACCTCGCCCGTCCCGCGTCCTGGTACGCCTGCGGCCTCCTGCCACCCGACGCCTGGACCCGCTTCCTCGCCGCCTATCGCGCGGCCGGCGGTCCGGCCGTCCCTGAGGACGGCGACCCCTGGCCCGCCCTGGACGTCCCGGCCCGTGCCCTCACCGTCCAGACCGGTGCCCGGTACCTGGCGAAGGCCGCCACGGCGGGCCGCCCGCTGGACGAGGTCGAGCAGTCCCTGATCGACGCGTGCGCCCGCATGACCCGGGCATGACCCCTGGGCGGCCCGGGAAGGACCCTGTTCCCCGTCCGGTTGGCGCACGATTTCCCGAAGTACGCTGCAACCGTCCGGGGCCGGACGGAGTCTGTCCCGGAAGAACGTGAAGCAGTTTTCACCGGCGAGGAGTTGAGCCGACCATGCAGTGTCCGAAGTGTCATGCGCCGATGCACACCTACAACCGCAACGGCGTCCAGATCGAGCAGTGCAGCGGCTGCCGGGGCATCTTCCTCGACTACGGCGAGCTGGAGGCGCTGACCCAGCTGGAGGCCCAGTGGGCGAAGCCGGTCCCGCCCGCGCCGCAGCCGTACCCGGCGGCCCCGCCCGCGCCGGCCTGGGGCGCCCCGCACGGCGGCGGCCACGGGCACGGTCATTACGGCGGCCACGGCCACCACGGCGGCCACCACAACAAGAGCTGGGCCCACATGCTCTTCTCCAGCTGAGCCCACGAAGAAGCCCCGGTCGCTGTGGGCGGCCGGGGCTCTTTACGTGTGGACGATACTGGGATTGAACCAGTGACCTCTTCCGTGTCAGGGAAGCGCTCTCCCGCTGAGCTAATCGTCCTCGGGACCGGGATCCGAGGATCACGGGCGATGCGTGCGCGATACTGGGATTGAACCAGTGACCTCTTCCGTGTCAGGGAAGCGCTCTCCCGCTGAGCTAATCGCGCGGGTCGAACCCCGAGGGGTTCCAGTGGACGATACTGGGATTGAACCAGTGACCTCTTCCGTGTCAGGGAAGCGCTCTCCCGCTGAGCTAATCGTCCTTGGAGGTGGAGACGGGATTTGAACCCGTGTAGACGGCTTTGCAGGCCGTTGCCTCGCCTCTCGGCCACTCCACCAGGAGTGTAGGGGATCGGGAAGACCCCCCGTTTCCTTCGAGCGGACGACGAGGCTCGAACTCGCGACCTCAACCTTGGCAAGGTTGCGCTCTACCAACTGAGCTACGTCCGCCAGTCGTTTCGGTCCGCTCTCGCGTCCCGGCGACGTGTTGAACTCTAGCGGATTCCCGGGCCAGCACAAAAACGCGTTTGCGCAGCGTGCTGCGCTGCGCCCGACGGACGACGTGGTCAGGGGCCCCTCGGTGACACGCCCGGGTCACCCGGGAGACACCCGCCATAGACTCGACGACGTGCTCCATCACCCTCCTCTCGCCCGGTTCGGCGGCCGTGTCGCCACCGGTCTCCTCGACGTCACCAGTGATCCCGAAGCCCTCGACTCGGCCGGCTTCTGGGCCGTCTGCGCGGACTTCGAAGGCGGACTGACCTGCGCTCGCTTCCGTGACGTGCGGGAGGAGCAGGTGCCCGCGCCGGTGCCGGGGGCCTGGCGGGGGCCGGCCGCCGGTGACTGGTCGTCCTCCCTCGACCGCGGCGCGTACACGGCGGCGGTGGAGTCGATCCGCTCGCGGATCGCGGCCGGCGAGGTCTACCAGGCCAACCTGTGCCGTGTGCTGTCCGCGCCGGTCCCCCCGGACGCCGACGTGGACGCACTGACCGCGCTGCTGGCGCACGGCAACCCGGCGCCGTACGCCGGAACGATTCGCCTCCCGGCGCACGGGGTGGAGGCAGCCACCGCCTCGCCCGAGCTGTTCCTGCGCCGGACGGGCCGGACCGTGGAGAGCGGGCCCATCAAGGGCACCGGCCGGACCGAGGCGGACCTCCTGGAGAAGGACTACGCCGAGAACGTGATGATCGTGGACCTGGTCCGCAACGACATCGGGCGTGTCTGCGCCACCGGCAGCGTGACCGTCCCCGACTTGTGCGCCGTGGAGAAGCACCCGGGGCTGGTCCACCTCGTCTCCACCGTCCGCGGCGAGCTGCGCACGGACGCCGGCTGGTCCGAGCTGCTCACCGCGACCTTCCCGCCCGGCTCGGTCACCGGCGCGCCGAAGTCGAGCGCACTGCGGATCATCGGGGAACTGGAGACCGCCCCGCGCGGCCCGTACTGCGGCGGCATCGGCTGGGTGGACGCGGACCGCGGCGTCGGCGAGCTGGCCGTGGGGATCCGTACCTTCTGGATCGACCGCGCCGAGGACGTGCTGCGGTTCGGCACCGGAGCCGGGATCACCTGGGGTTCCGCCCCCGAGGGCGAATGGCGGGAGACCGAGCTGAAGGCCGCCCGGCTGCTCGCGATAGCGTCGGACACGTACGACATGACCGAAGGAGGTCTCGGGTGAGCATCTGGCTGGACGGCCGACTGCAGGACGTCGACACCGCGCGTGTCTCCGTCTTCGACCACGGGCTGACCGTGGGCGACGGCATCTTCGAGACGGTCAGGGCGACCGACGGCAGGCCCTTCGCGCTCACCCGCCACCTCGACCGGCTGACCCGCTCGGCCCGGGGGCTCGGCCTGCCCGACCCCGACCACGACGAGATCCGCGCGGCCTGCGCCGCGGTCCTGGCGGCCGACCCGATGCCGCTGGGCCGGCTGCGCATCACCTACACCGGCGGCCACGGCCCCCTCGGTTCCGACCGCGGCACCCACGGACCCACTCTGATCGTCGCGCTCGGTGAGACCACTCGCCGCCCGGACTCCACGGCCGTCATCACGGTCCCCTGGACCCGCAACGAGCGCGGCGCGCTCACCGGCCTGAAGACCACCTCGTACGCCGAGAACGTCGTGGCCCTGGCCCGCGCCCACCAACACGAGGCCACCGAGGCCCTGTTCGGCAACACGCTCGGGCAGCTCTGCGAGGGCACCGGCTCCAACGTCTTCGTCGTCCTGGACGGCGAGATCCACACCCCGCCGGTCGCCTCCGGCTGTCTGGCCGGCATCACCCGGGCCCTGACCGTCGAGTGGACCGGCGCCAAGGAGACCGACCTGCCCATGGACGTCCTGGCGCGGGCGGACGAGATCTTCCTCACCTCCACCCTGCGCGACGTCCAGGCCGTGCACCGGGTCGACGACCGCGAACTTCCGGGCGCGCCCGGGCCGGTGACCGCCAAGGCGATGCGGATCTTCGACGAGCGGTCGGGGGAGGACCTGGATCCGTAGGGGCCGGATTTATTCGGCTGACGCGGGCGCCCTCAGTGGGTAGAACACCCCTGATGACCACAACCCTGCGGCCGACCGAGCCGCTCCAGCGCAGCACCGACGGGGCGCTGTCGCGCCGCTTCCAGGTGTGTGTGAACAGCCGGCCCGTCGGCACCCTCCACCTCGGTTCCTCACGGAGCTTCGGCGTCCTCGGCGCCCGCATCACCGACCTGCGCATCGAGGAGCCCGATCGCCGCCGGGGCCGGGGCACGGTGGCCGCGCTCGCGGCGGAGGAGGTGGCGCGCGGCTGGGGCTGCCGCCAGATCGAGGTGGAAGTGCCCGCCGATGCGGACCCGGCCCTGCACCTCGTGCGGTCGCTCGGATACGTGCTGCGCAACCGGGGCATGGAGAAGCGGCTCGGCGGCGCCCCGCCCGCACTGGCGGCGGGCAGCCGATGCCGTGACATGACCGAGGCAGAGTACGAGGAGTGGCTTGCGCACGCCTTGGCGGCGTACGCGCGCGTGTGGCACGAGCGGGGCGTGCCCGAGGCCGAGGCCTGGGAGAGGTCGCGGCGCGACCACGCACGGCTGCTGCCGCGGGGCCTGGCCACGGAGGGCGTGCGGCTCAGCGTCCTGGAACACGAAGGGACGCGCGTCGGCGTCCTGTGGCTGGCCCTGCGGGCGGACGACGCCTGGGTGTACCGGGTCGAGACCGACGCCGCCCACCGTGGCCAGGGGCACGGCCGCACCCTCATGCTGCTCGCCGAGGAGCAGGCGATCGCGGCCGGGAAGCAGGTGCTGGCCCTCAACGTGTTCGCCGGCAACACCCCGGCCGAGCGGCTCTACGACTCACTGGGGTACGCCACCGTCTCGTACTCCTTCTACAAGGACCTGGTCTGAGGGGCCGAGTACCTGATCCGAGGGGTTCGGGGGCCTGATCCGGGGGCGAGGATCTGATCGGAGGCGTTCGGGGGGGGAAGGGCCGGGGCCCGGTCACCCCTGTCCGGCCAGCAGCCGGTCCGCGATCTGCTCCACGCGCTCGCGCAGGCCCTCCTGGCTCTTGCCGCCGTCGAGACGTTCCCCGTCGATGACATAGGTCGGGGTCCCGGTCACGCCGATGGCCTTGCCCTCGGCCTGGTCGGCGTCGACGATCAGGATGTGCCGCCCGTCCACCAGCGCCGTGTCGAACTCCTCGGCGTCCAGGCCCAGTTCCCGGGCCACCTCGACCAGGAACGGCTCGCCCGCGCGGTCCAGCTCCTCCACCCGGCCGAGCACCGCCTCGACGTACTCCCAGCCCTTCCCCTGCTCCAGGGCCTCCTCGGCGGCCTGCGCGGCGGCGAAGGCGTGCTTGTGCTTCTCCAGCGGGAAGTGCCGCAGCCGCAGCTCCAGCCGGTCGCCGTACCGGGCACGCAGGGCACGGAGGTCGTCCAGGGCGCTGCGGCAGTCGGGGCACTGCAGTTCGCACCAGACGTCCAGGACGGGGGCTCCGGCGGCGGGGGAGGAGTCGTTCATGAACACCAGTCTTCCAGGCCGGGCTGCCTGGACCCAATCGGAACGGCGGGCGCAAGACCGCCGGGGTCTCCGACCTGTTCCCGAGTGGGCGAGACCTCGGTGGTGACTCGTACCAGGGGTGGAGAGAACCCGGACCGGACCCCGAGATGCCCCTGATTGTCAGGCCTGGGCATGGATCGCGCGGGCCGGGCGGTGCACGATGGAAGGGGCGAAGCGCGGCGCGTGGCTGTCGCCTCGCCCGACCGACCGAGCCCGCCAGGAGGACCGGATGATTGCCGAGACAGTCTGTTCCGCCGTGTCCGCGGCGGGCCTGGGCATCGCCGTGGTCACCGCCTACCGCAAGCGGTACCTGGCGGCGGCCCGCATCGCCGCCTACTCGCTGGTGCCCGTCGGTCTGGTGATGACGGGGGTGGTCGGCTGGCTGGCCGACACCGCGTTCAGTCCCACTGCCTGGGCGGGCTTCGGAGTGCTAGGCGTCGCCTGGGCCCTGTTCGCCACCACCCGTGCCGTGGAGCGCAGGCGCGGCGGCACCCGTGCCGAGCGGAAGGCTGCGGCCAGGGCCGGACAGCAGGGCGCGGTCGCCCCCGCGGCGTCTGCGCCGTCACTCGGTCCCGGCACGCGTCCGGCCGCGCGTCCCGCGGCGGCGCCCCGCGCAGCGGGTTCCGGCGACGACTTCAGCGACATCGAGGCCATCCTCAAGAAGCACGGAATATGACCGTCCGCGGCGACGGCCGACGGGCGGTGCGGGGCTGCGCGCGGCCCTGCGCATATGACATTCACATGAGGCATTGAAACGACACAGTGCGTCTGCGGCGCGTGCAGAACCGTTCAGGGGATGGGCGGAGGCGAAACGGACATCGTGGATTTCGGCGAACTACCGCCTATTTCGGGCGTGTTGATCGCGTAGAGGGCGTCCGCTGGGTCATCATCGCCGCGAGATGCTGGACACGAAACAGAGCGAGGCCGCGCTGCCGGATGACGAGCCGCGCGGGTGCCTCTTCGCCCTTTCCCAGCCACCGCTGATGATCTTCCTTGCGGTGATCGGGTGTCTACTCCTCATGGCTGCGCTGCACGACCTGCTGTGGCTGTGAGCCGTACCCGCCCGTCCCGGCGCCACCCGCCGGGACCGGCGTCGGCATCGACGCCCCCGCGCCGGGAATCAGCCGGCGGCCTCCTTGCGGCGTGCGCGGTATGCGGCGACATGGAGACGATTGCCGCAGGTCCGGCTGTCGCAGTAGCGGCGTGAGCGGTTGCGGGAGAGGTCGACGAAGGCACGTCGGCAGTCCGGGGCCTCGCAGCGCCGCAGTCGCTCCTGCTCCCCGGCGACGACGAAGAAGGCGAGCGCCATCCCGCAGTCGGCGGCGAGGTGGTCGGCCACCGAGGCGCCGGGGGCGAAGTAGTGCACGTGCCAGTCGTAGCCGTCGTGGTCCGTGAGCCGGGGCGTGGTGCCGGCGGCCGCGACCAGCTCGTTGATCATTCCCGCCGCGGTCCGGGCGTCCGGGGCGGCGAAGATCGCCGCGAACCGCCCGCGGACCTTGCGCACCGCCGACAGGTCGAACTCCGACAGTGCGCCGATATCGCTCATGTCGTGGCTTCGTACGAAATCCTGGAGGGCCTGGACATCGGACAGCCCGTCCACCGCCGAGTCGTCCTCCGGCGCGGTGTTCACCAGATCCACCACGGCGTCGAGGGAACACCGGGTGTCGTGGGTGATCAGCACGTTTCGCTCCCTGGCCTGAGGGTCGGGCGGGCGCCCGCCGATGGTGGCCGATGGTAGCGACATACGGAGGCCCCGCACCGTGCCCTGTCCCTTTCGTGGCTGTCCGTGGAACGGTCACCACCCGGCGGAGGTTCCCGCGGAAGGGTGCGCGGACGGGCGCGCGGGCACAGCGGTGCCGCCCCGTGACCGATCACGGTGGCGGCGCCGGTGCTGCCGTATGCGGTTGTCCAGGCCCGAGCCGTCTCCCCGAGTGGACGGCGCCGGGCGGCTTCGGTGGGACTGTCCCTAGCTCTCCGCCAGGATGTGCGAGAGCTCCTGATCGAGGTCGAAGTGCCGGTGTTCCGTGCCGGGCGGCACGGCGGCGTCTGTTCGCTTCAGGAAGGACTCCAGGGCCCGCGCCGGGGCTTCGAGCAGGGCTTCCCCCTCGGGGGAGCTCAGGGCGATGCAGACGACGCCCTGACCGTGACTGCGGGACGGCCAGACGCGGACGTCGCCGGTGCCGGTGGGGCGGTGCAGCCCCTCGGCGAGGAGGTCGCGGGCGAACACCCACTCGACGGTTTCCTCGGCTCCGGTGTGGAAGGTGGCGTGCACGGCGTAGGGGTCGGCCGTGTCGTACCGCAGGCCTGCGGGGACAGGCAGGGAGGACTCGCTCGACACAACGAGGCGCAGGTGCAGCTCGCAGCTGACCGTGGTGTTCATAAGCGCCAGGGCCTTTCGCTCAGTGTGCGCTCGGGGATTCGCACGTCGGCGAAATCGACATGCCACCTACGGTGCCGTTGTAAACCCCTCTGAGTGTTTTGCGTGTGTTTACGTAACTCTTCCGGCCGAGAAGCTGAGCGTGATCTACGACCATTCCGGTGACGTGAATCGCTCGGGTAGTGTTTGGTCGTATGAATACGGGGAGTAACGAACCGGGCGAGGCCGCCGTGGTCTCGGACGGGAGCGAGGTGGACGGGACGACGGACGGGGCGCGTGGCGAGCGGGGGCTCGGATCGCGGGCGCCCGAATTCATCAAGGCGCGCCGGATGCTGCACCTGAGCTGGCAGGTCGGGGTCTTCGCGGTCGGCCTCGCGGTGGTGGCCGTGGGCGTCGTCATGCTGCCGCTGCCCGGGCCGGGCTGGGTGGTCATCTTCGGCGGCATGGCGATCTGGGCGACCGAGTTCGTCTGGGCCCAGCTGGTGCTCCGCTGGACGAAACGCAAGGTCACGGAGGCGGCACAGAAGGCTCTCGATCCCAAGGTGCGCCGTCGCAACATCACGTTGACGACGATCGGCCTGGTGATCGTGGCCGGGGGAGTCGGGGTCTACCTCTCCAGGTTCGGCGTGGTGATGCCGTGGAAGATCGAGGAGTGATCCGGCCGCAGGCCGCGCACCCCCGGCGACCGGTCGGGGGCACCCCCTGACATGGGGTAATGTTCTTCCTGCGCCCGGGCGATTAGCTCAGTGGGAGAGCGCTTCGTTCACACCGAAGAGGTCACTGGTTCGAACCCAGTATCGCCCACCCGGAACTGCGGCCCATCTGCGACAGAGCAGGTGGGCCGCAGTCGTGCACCCGTGACACCCCCGGGCGGGGCGACACGGCGACGCCCCGCCGACGAGACGGACGGCCGACCCGCACGGAGGGCGCCCGACTCCCACCGCGACGGTCGGCCCTCTCGTGCGGCGGTCTGTCGGC
>NZ_JBEYFC010000086.1:0-24693 GCF_040634175.1 Streptomyces sp. NPDC007162 | reverse complement strand
GTCCCGGGCCGGCTGCCGGCTGGTCCTGACCGGGACCGGCAGCACCGGCACCCTCGACGAGGCCCTGGCCGGCCTGCCGGGGACCGAGAAGCTGCCGGTCGAGGAGGCGTACGCCGAACCGCACGCCGACGACGACCCCGGCGTCCCGGTCGACCCCGGCCAACTCGCCTACATCTACTTCACCTCCGGCTCCACCGGTGAGCCCAAGGGCGCGATGTGCGAGCACGCGGGCATGCTCAACCACCTCCACGCCAAGATCGACGACCTGGCGATCGGGGAGGGCGGCGTCGTCGCCCAGACCGCCCCGCAGTGCTTCGACATCTCCCTGTGGCAGCTCCTCGCCCCGCTCCTGGTGGGCGGCCGGACCCTGCTCGTCGAACAGGACGTGATCACGGACGTGGCGCGGTTCGTCGACACCCTGGAGCGCGGCCGGGTCGGCGTGGCGCAGCTGGTGCCGTCGTACCTGGAGGTCGTGGTCTCCTACCTGGAGCGGCACCCGCGCCCGCTGCCCGACCTGAGATGCGTGTCGGTCACCGGCGAGGCGCTCAGACGCGAGCTGGTCCAGCGCTGGCTCGCGGTCCAGCCGGACATCGGGCTGCTCAACGCCTACGGGTTGACGGAGACGTCCGACGACACCAACCACGAACTGCTCCGCGAGGTGCCCGACCGGGTGCTGCTCGGCCGGCCCGTCGGCAACGTCCGGGTCTACGTCGTGGACGAGCACCTGTCGCTGCTGCCGCTGGGCGCCCCGGGACTGATCGCGTTCTCCGGCGTCTGCGTCGGCCGCGGGTACGTCAACGACCCCGAGCGCACCCGGGAGGCGTACCGGACCGACCCCTACCGGCCCGGTGAACGGCTCTACCTCGGCGGCGACTGGGGGCGCTGGCACCCCGGCGGCAAACTGGAGTTCCTCGGCCGCCGGGACAGCCAGGTCAAGATCCGCGGCTTCCGGATCGAGATCGGCGAGATCGAGAACGCGCTGCTGCGGGTGGCCGGAGTGCGGGACGGCGCGGTGGTCGTCGCCGAGCGCGGCGGTGGCGGCAAGCACCTGATCGCCTTCCACAGCGGCGAACGACGGCCCGCGGAGCAGCTGCGGGAGGCGCTCGCCGCCACCCTGCCCGACTACATGGTCCCCTCGGCCTTCCACTGGCGAAAGAACCTGCCGCTGACCCCCAACGGCAAGATCGACCGCAAGGCACTGACGAAGCTGGCCGGGGAAGCGTCCGGTCCTGCCGAGCCGTCCGCGGGTGAACTGAGCCCGGCCGAACGGCGGCTGGCCGCGGTCTGGGCCGAACTGCTCGGCGTCCCCGAGGAGCGGATCGGCCGCACGGACCACTTCTTCGACTCCGGCGGCACCTCACTGACCGCGGTCAGGCTCAGCCTCGCACTGGACCGCGCGGTCTCCCTCAAGGACATCACCCGGCACCCGGTCCTCGCCGACCTGGCCGCCCTGCTGGCGGGCCCGGCCGCCCGGCCGCAGCAGGAACTGCTGCTGTCCCTCTCGGGCGGCAGCGGCACGCCCGAGAACACCCTGGTGTGCTTCCCGTACGCGGGCGGCAACGCGGTCAACTACCAGCCGATGGCGAGCGCGCTGGCCGACAGCGGCCTGGCGGTGCTCGCCGTGGACCTGCCCGGCCACAACCTGGCCGCACCCCCCGAACCCTTCGCCCCGATCGATGAGGTGGCCGAACGGGGCGCCGCCGAGATCGCGGCACGCGGCCTGACCCAGGTCATGCTGTGGGGACACTCGTCGGGAGCCGCGCCCGCCGTGGAGACGGCCAGGCGGCTCCAGCAGCGGGGCGTGCGGGTGACCCGCATCTTCCTCGGTGCCCACCTGCTCGGCACCGCAGCCGAACGAAGCGCCGCCGTCACCGAACTGACGGGCCGCAGCGACCGCGAGATCGCGGCGCGACTGGCCGCCGACGGCGGCCACGCCGAACTCGCCGAGCTCAACACCCGGCACGCCGAGCACATCGCCGCCGCCTACCGCCACGACTGCCTCTCGGCGCACCGCTACTTCCACGCGGCCCTTCAGGCGCCGCCGCCGGTCAGGCTGCCCGCACCGGTGACGGTGGTCGTCGCCGCCGACGACCCGCACACCGCCGGCCACGACCACCGGCACCGGGACTGGCGGCTCCTCGCCGACCACGTCGAACTCCACGAACTCGACCACGGCGGACACCACTTCACCCGCACCCGGCCCGCCGAGGCGGCACGGGCCGTGCTGGACACCCTCCTCCCCCTCGCCTCCTCCTGACCGACTTCCGACGTCCCGACCCGTCACACCCCAGGCGGTCGACCGAAAGGAACCCGAGATGCCGTTCTCCTCCCTGGCATCACCACTCGACGTGGAGCCACGACCCGACAGGCCGCCACTGCTGCGCGTCGACCCGCCCGACGACGCCCCGAAGTGGGCGGCCGAGCACCGCGACGCGCTGCGCGCCCAGGTCACCGAACACGGGGCGCTGCTCGTGCGCGGCCTCGGGCTGCGCGACGCCGGCCGGACGGGCGCCGTCTTCGCGGGGCTGGCCGGTCAGCTCATGACCGAGCACGAGGCCTTCGCCCCCCGCGAGGCGCACGGCCGGGGGCTCTACTCCTCCACGCCCTGGCCGGCCAACCAGCCGATGTGCATGCACCACGAGCTGAGCTACTCGCTCCAGGTGCCCGGCCTGATGCTGTTCGCCTGCCTCACCGCACCCGAGCAGGGCGGGGCGACGGCGCTGGCCGACGCCGAGGAGGTGCTGCGGGCCCTGCCCAGCGGCCTCACCGAGCGGTTCGAACGGGAGGGCTGGATCCTGACCCGCACCTACAACGACGAGATCGGCGCGAGCCTCACGGAGTCCTTCGGCACCGGCGACCGCACCGAGATCGAGCGCTACTGCCGGGCGAACGCCATCGACTTCACCTGGCAGCCCGACGGCACACTCCGCACCGAGCAGCGCCGCAACGCCGTGGTCCGGCACCCGGTCACCGGCCGGCGCTGCTGGTTCAACCAGATCGCCTTCCTCAACGAGTGGACGCTCACCCCCGAGGTGCGCGAATACCTGGTGGACGTCTACGGAGCCGACGGGCTGCCCTTCAACACCCGCCACGGCGACGGCTCCCCGATCCCCGAGGACGTCGTCCGGACCATCAACGCCACCTACGAGGCGCACACCCGGCGCGACCCCTGGCAGGCCGGCGACCTGCTGCTCGTGGACAACATCCGCACCGCGCACAGCCGAGAGGCGTTCAGCGGAGACCGGCAGGTCCTCGTCGGCATGGGCGAACCCGTCCGGCCGGCCCAGGACTGCCCGGCCCTGGAGGCGAGCGAGCGATGACCGACACACTGCCGACGGCCACCGCGTCCGCCGGACCCGGACGGACACCCCTGCCGACCTTCGCCGTGATCACCGGTGAACAGGTGCAACAGGCGCTGAGCGGGCGCGAGAAACAGCTCGTGGAGCTGGTCGAGGCCGTCTACCGGCTGCACGACGCCGGAGACTCCGTCAACCCGCCGTCGTACTTCCTGCGCTTCCCCGACCGGCCCAGCTCGCGGATCATCGCGCTGCCGGCCTCGCTGGGCGGCCCGGTCCAGGTGGACGGGCTGAAGTGGATCTCCAGCTTCCCGGACAACGTGAGCGCCGGACTGCCACGGGCCTCCGCGGTGCTCATCCTCAACGAGCACGACACCGGCTACCCGTTCGCCTGCCTGGAGAGCTCGATCATCAGCGCCACCAGGACGGCCGCGTCCGCGGCCCTGGCCGCCGACTGGCTCAGCCGCGGCCGCGCCCGCCCCACCCGGGTCGGGTTCTTCGGTACGGGCCTGATCGCCCGTTACATCCACACCTTCCTGGCCGGCACCGGCTGGGACTTCGACGAGGTCGGTGTGCACGACCTGTCCGCCGACAGCGCCGCCGGCTTCAGCGGCTACCTGCGCGGGACCGGCAGCGCCGCGCGGATCACCGTCCACGACCGCGCCGAGGACCTCGTCCGCAGCAGCGACCTCGTGGTCTTCGCCACCATCGCGGGCCGGCCCCATGTCACCGACCCCGCCTGGTTCACGCACAACCCGCTGGTCCTGCACGTCTCCCTGCGCGACCTCGCCCCCGAGGTCCTGCTGGGCGCGGCCAACTTCGTCGACGACGTCGACCACTGCCTGAAGGCCGACACGTCGCCCCATCTGGCCGAACAACTCACCGGCGACCGGGACTTCCTGAACGGGACCCTCGGCGACGTCATGTCCGGCCGGGCCGCTCCGCCGCCCGACCGCCCGGTGATCTTCTCGCCCTTCGGACTCGGCGTCCTCGACCTCGCCGTCGGCAAGTACGTCTACGACGAGGTGTCCCGGTCGGGAGACCTGCGTCTCATCGATGACTTCTTCCACGAACTGCGCCGGTACGGCTGAGACCGTCGTCCTCGGCCCGGCACCAGGAGGCCCGCCGTGCCTGTCATCTCCGCTCCCCACGCCTTCAACGAGGGCGATCTCTTCGTCGACCTGGAGTCCATCTGCGGACACGCGCTCTATCTGAAGTGCGAGGCCTTCAACTTCGCCGGATCCATCAAACTGAAGGCCGCGAACGAGATGGTGGAGAGCGCCGAACGGGACGGACTCCTGACAGCGGACTCCGTCCTCGTCGAGTCCTCGTCCGGGAACCTGGGCGTCGCGCTCAGCATGATCGCCGCGAGCAAGGGCTACCGGTTCCTGTGCGTGACGGACTCCCGCTGCAACCTGTCGACCAGGCTCCTCATGGAGGCACTCGGCAGCGACGTGCACATCGTGGCCGACCAGGACTCCAACGGCGGCTTCCTGGGCACCCGCATCGAGTACGTCCGCAACCTGTGCGCCTCGGACGACAGATACGTCTGGCTCAGCCAGTACACCAACCCCGGCAACTGGACGGCGCACTACCGCACCACGGCGCCGGAGATCGCCCGCCGGTTCCCGGAACTGGACGTCCTGTTCGTCGGGGCGGGCACCACCGGAACCCTGATGGGCTGCGCCCGCTACTTCCGCGAGTGGCACCGGCCGGTGCGGATCGTCGCCGTGGACGCGGCGGGCTCCGTGGCGTTCGGCGGCGAACCGGGCCGCCGGATGATCCCGGGCCTCGGCATGAGCATGCGCCCGCCGCTGCTCGACGAGTCCTTCGTGGACGAGGTGATCCGCGTCGAGGAGCCGGACACCATCCGGATGTGCCACCGCATGGCCAGGCACGGCTTCCTGTTCGGCGGCTCCACCGGCACGGTGGTCAGCGGCGCGACGGACTGGCTGTCCCGCCACGGCACCTCCGACCTCACCGCGGTCGCCATCGCACCGGACCTCGGCGAGCGCTACCTCGACACCATCTACCAGACCAACTGGCTTCAGGACCTCTACGGCGACCAGGTGCTCGACACCGAGGACACCGAGGGCACCGCACGGCCCGGGGCCGAGCCCACCTCCCTGCGCCGAGAGCCCAAGTCCGCCTCGCGCGCCCCGGCGCGCCGCCGCAGCACCTGATCCCGTCCGGCGGAGCGCACCGCACGCAGCCCCTCGAAACCGCCTCCGCGGCGGCCCCGAGGGGCTACGGCGCACCCGGCCGGGGCCCCTCGGGGCCGCCCCCGCGTCACCGCTGCGCCAGTTCCGCCGGCCACGGGTGCCCGGGATGTACGTGCGCCAGCCACCCACCGACCAGATCGCGCCGTGCCCGGCCCAGCAGCGGCAGCACCCCCGCGAAGTCGGCGTCGTCCTCGGCCCGCGACTCCTTCGCCTTGAACAGCAGCACCAACTCCGGTACCAGGTAGGGGACGCCGTCCGCGGTCCGGGCGACGACCGCCTCGTACGGCAGCCGCAGGCTCTCGTCCCGCCGGCAGATCCACGTCCCGCCCTCGTGCGGCTCACGGAACACGTCGAAGAGGTACCGGCCGCTCGCCGGATCCCGCACCCAGGTCTGGTGCGTGGCCGCGAGCACCTCCGCCCCCGCCTCCGGCCAGATCCGCCCCGAACCCACCGCGTCGAACGCGTACCCGGGAAACCGTTCCCGGACCTCGGGAAAGCCCGCCGCGGGCACCGCGACCACCGCCGGCCGGCGCAGGATCAGTCACCGGACCAACCTACGTCAGCCGGAGACCGGGGTGCCGTCGGCCGCGTCGGGGGAGCGCAGCAGGCGCAGGAACGCCTTCACGCCCGCGATGATCTCCTGGTTGTCGGTGAGACGGTTCACGGTGGACTCGAACTCCCGGCCCAGCGCGGCGATCCTGCGGTCCGTCTCCTCGGCCCGTTCGTACGTGCTCATCGCCAACGCGTCCACGGTGCGGCGCAGTTCGGCCAGGGCCCGGTACTGTTCCTCCGCCTTCTCCTCCAGGACCCGCGTCCCGGCCTCGGCCCGGTCCAGCCGCAGGTGCAGTTCGACGACGTCGTCCCGCGGAAACGTGACCTCCCTCAGGAGGGTGCCGAGGCGCCGCCGCAACTGCGCGAAGTACGCGCCGGCCGGCCGGAAGAAGGTGCTCAGCAGGAAGAACCCGGCGAACCAGTAGCCCGTGAACTCGCGTGTCGCCCAGGCGACCGCGACGACGGCCCCGGCCGTCAGGAGGTGCCCCGCGACCGCCGCCCGCAGCATCGTACGGGCGATGCGCGCCGCCTCGACGTCCCTGGCCGGGGGGATCTCCATGCCCTTGGCACGGCTGACCGCCGTCTCGGCGAGCACCGCGTGCGCGCGGAAGTACAGGTTCCAGGGAACCGTGAGCAGGAGCAGCAGCCACAACAGGCTCAGCGCGCCCGCCCCGACGGTGAACACCACCGCGGGCGGTGCCCCCGCGACGTACGCGAAGACCAGCGCGGCCCCCGCCGCCACGACGGCCACCACCGCCCCCAGAAATCTGCCCATGGCCCCGTCTCCCGTCCGCCCGCCGACACGGCCCATCGTCCCCGCCCCGGGTGCGGGGCGGCATGAGTAGGCGTACTCAGCCGGGCGGCCGGAGCGAACTCTCCTGTTACCGAACGCGGACAGACCCGGGTGAACGCCACCCGCCCCGGCGCCCTCTCACGGGGTGCAACGCAACAGGTCCTGACCAGTCCATGGGGGAGCTTTCATCATGACCACCAACCGGGCCCGCCGTACCGCCCGTTCGGCCGCCCTGCTCACCGTCGCCGCCGCGGCGGCACTGTCCCTGACCGCCTGCCAGAGCGAGGGCAAGGACGCCGCCGGCCACCCGAAGAACGTCTCCGCGGCCACGTCCGGCGCGGGCCGGGCCACGACCACCGCGGACGAGGCCCAGAGCGGTATGCGGACGCAGACGACCGCCGCGCGGCGCGCCACCACCGCTGCCGCCGCGCCCAGGACGGCGTCCCCGGTCCGCACCCGGACCCTGCCCGACGGCAGCAAGGCCGAGATCCGCAGGCTCGGCGTCCAGCACTACCTGCTCAAGCTCGTGCACCACGGTGACGTCCTGGCCACGATGGAGGCGAACCACCGGGACGCCGGGCTCGACGCCAACGACATGTTCCTCGTGCTCACCGAGGACGGCCGGGTCGAGGCCTGGATGGGCGGCGGACACCAGGGGCCGGGCACCTTCGAGCTGATGGGCGGCTGGACGGCCAAGGTCACGAAGGTCGGCGAGGACCACTACCGCGCGCGGATCCTCGGCGACGCCGGCGGTGTGTCCGGGACGATGGACGCGAACGGCCGGGACGCCGGTGTCGAGATCGACCGCGTCTACGTCGTGCTCAGCGCCGGCGGCGTGGTCAGCGCCCACTCCTGAGGGAGTTGTCGGCGATGTCGATGAGGAAGGAGCCGACGAGCGAGGGGTGACGCTCCACGATCGCCTTCCGTGTCGTAGCCGGTCGGGGCGGCCGGCAGGTCCAGGGCCTGCTCCCAGCCGGTGACGCCGTCGATGACCTCGGTGCCCGGCACGAGGGTGACGGTCGGCGTGCAGTCGGTGACCGGAATGACCTGGCCGGTGGGCAGCCGGCTGTCGCCGCGCGCGACGATCTGCTCGCGCACCGGCGCCAGGGCGTGGACGGGGACCCCGAAGCGGGCGGCGCCGTTGTGGTGGTCCGGGTGGGCGTGGGTGACGATCAGCCGGTCCAGCGGCTTGCCGAGACCACAGGGGGTGGCCCGCCGGGCTTCGCGCGGCCAGAATGGCCGGATGCGCCGTCTGGTCGTCCTTGACGCTCCGTCCAATCTCGGCCTCCGGCCGCCCACCGCGGGCAGCGTGCCCGGGTGCTACAAGCTGGCAGGGGCGCTGCGCGAGCAACGGCTGGTGCGGCGGCTCGGGGCGGACGAGGGCGGGGTGGTGGTGCCGCCCCGTTACGACCGCGGCGACTGGGCGGAGGGCGACGGGGTGTTCAACGCCGCGGCGATCGCCACGTACACCCGCAAACTCGCCGACCGCATCGAGCACCACGTCCGGGCCGAAAACTTCCCGGTCGTCCTGGGCGGGGACTGTTCCATCCAGCTCGGCGCCTCGCTCGCCCTCCGCCGCATCGGGCGGTACGCGATCGCCGTCATCGACGGATCCGCGGACTTCCGGCACCCCGGCAACTCCGACCGCATCGGTGCCGCGGGTGGCGAAGAGCTGGCCATCGCGACCGGCCGGGGCCAGCGGGACCTGACGGACCTCGAAGGGCTGCGGCCGTACGTCAGGGACGAGGACGTGCGGCTCCTCGGCATCCGGGACTACGACGAACAGCGCGCCGAACTCACCGAGTTGAAGATCATGAACGCGACGGTGGGGGAGATCCGGGAGCGGGGCGCCGAGGAGCTGGCGGACACGGTCCTGCGGACGCTCGAAGGGCCCGTGACCGACGGATTCTGGGTCCATCTGGACGCGGACGTGCTGGACCCGTCCGTCATGCCCGCCGTCGACAGCCCGGACCCCGGCGGCCTCCTGCCCCACGAACTCGCCCCGCTGCTGCGGACCGTGGTGCGGTCAGAACGGTGCGTGGGCCTGAACCTCACCATCTACGACCCCGATCTCGACCCCGACGGCTCCTGCGCGGCCCTCCTCGCCGACATCCTCCAGACGGCCTTCACCGGCTGACCGCCGGACCTCAGACGATCGTGGTCGTACCACTGCGCCATACACGAGAGGACGTGATCAGGGTGTCGAGCTTGCCCGAGACGGGCACCACCGCCTTCAGCAATCCCGTGATCCCCGGCTTCCACCCCGACCCGAGCATCTGCCGGGTGGGCGAGGACTACTACCTCGCGTGCTCCAGCTTCGAGTACTTCCCCGGCGTCCCGGTCTTCCACAGCCGCGACCTGGTGCACTGGTCCCAGATCGGCAACGCGCTGGACCGGCCCGGTCAGCTGCGCCTGCCGCTCGACTCGCGCTCCTCGGGCGGCATCTACGCGCCCACGCTGCGCCACCACGACGGCCGGTTCTGGCTGATCGTCACGAATGTCAGCCGCGACGGCAACATGCTGTTCACGGCCACCGACCCGGCAGGCCCCTGGTCCGATCCGGTCCGGCTGCCCGGGGTCCCCGGCATCGACCCGGATCTCGCCTGGGACGAGGACGGCACCTGCTGGTGCACGGTCGCGGGCGTGGGCCAGGTCCGCCTCGATCCCCGCACCGGCGAGACCTTGGGCCCCGTCCGCAAGGTGTGGTCCGGGTCGCCCGGCGCCAAGGCCCCGGAGGCGCCCCACCTGTACCGGATCGGCGACCACTGGTACCTGCTGATCGCAGAGGGCGGCACCGAGCGCGGCCACGGCGTCTCGATCGCCCGGAGCCGCACCCCCGACGGCCCTTTCGAGCCGTGCCCGGCCAACCCGATCATCACCCACCGCGGTATCGACCACCCCATCCAGAACACCGGCCACGCGGACCTCGTGCAGGCACCTGACGGCTCGTGGTGGATGGTGCTGCTCGGGGTGCGGCCGCGTGGTGGCACCCCCGGCTGGCACGTGCTCGGCAGAGAGACCTTCCTGGTGCCGGTCGACTGGGTCGACGGCTGGCCGGTCGTCGGCGAACTCTCCTTGCGGGCCCCCGCGCCACGGTGGCCGCTCCAGCCGGTTCCCGTCACCCCGGTCCGCGACGACTTCGACCTCAGCGAACTCGCTCCGCACTGGGTCTCGTTGCGCCACCGTCCGCCGGAGGACTGCACCACGAAGGAACGGCCCGGCTGGCTCACCCTGCGCGCCCGCGGCGCGTCACTCGACGACACCGACGTGACCTTCCTCGGCCGGCGGCAGCAGCACCTGTCCTGCCGGGCACGGATCCTGGTCGACGTCGGCGAGGGGCGAGGCGGCCTGGCCGTCCGACTCGACGAGCGGCACCACTACGACATCGAGGCCGCGCCCGGAGAGGTGCGGGTCCTCGCCCGGATCGGCTCGGTGAGCACGGTGGTGGCGTCCCGGCCGGTACCGCCCGGCCCCCTCGTCCTCCGCGTCGAGACGGCCGCCGTCGAAACCCTGACCGACGCACGCACCGGCCCCGACACCCTCACCCTCGGCGTCGAGGAACCGGACGGCACCTTCGCCGAGCTCGCCGCGCTCGACGGCCGGTACCTGTCCACCGAGGTCGCCGGCGGCTTCACCGGACGGGTTCTCGGCATGTTCGCCTCGTCGGGCGCGGTGCACTTCGACTGGTTCGACTACGAGCCGCTCGACCGCTGAACGCCGGTGACAGGAAGACGCCCAGCAGCGGGGCCCCATGGCGGTCCTTTCTCGCCCGGTGGGTTCTCAGCGGCTGAAGACGAGTTCGGCCTGGTCGCGCCTGGTGGTGTGCAGGTCCCAGTACACGGGGGAGATCTCCTCGGCCTGGGCCGTGGGGAACCCGGGGACGGCAGGGGTGCCGATCGAGACGTCGATGCCGACGTGGGCGGCCTGGATGCCGGTGCCGTCCAGTTCCTTGTGCAGGTTGAGCACCCAGTTGCGCAGTGCCGCCGCGGCTGCGTTGACGTTGCCGACCTGGGGCACCGGGTCGATGGAGCCGGCGCCGGTGGTGTAGAGCAGGGTGCCCGCTCCGGCCTCGCGCATCGCGGGCAGTACCGCCCGGGTCGCGGCGATCGCCCCGTACAGCTGGAACTCCATCTCGTGCTGCACGTGGGCCGGTTCGGTCCCGGTCGGAGTGGTCAGGACGGTGGAGCCGAGCGTCCCCGCCGGGGAGTACTCCAGGACGTCGACGCCGCCGAACGTCGCCGCGGCGTCCTTGAGCGCCTGGCTGAGCGCGTCACGGTCGGTGACGTCCGCGGGGAACGCGGCGGCGGTGACGCCGTCGGCGGCGAGCGTGTCCACGAGGGGGTCGAGCTTCGCCCGGCTGCGGGAGACGAGGGCGACGTCGAAGCCGTGGGAGCCGAAGGTGCGGGCTATGGCCAGGCCGAGCTGAGGGCCGGCGCCGACGATGGCGATGCTGGTCACGGTGATCCTTTCGAAAGGGCGGTCGGAGACCGAGGAAGCAGAGTCATCCGGAAAGGCCTATCCGATTCGGAAACCGGGCGGGTCACTCCGTTTCCTCGGGCCAACCGTACCAGTAAAACTGGATAGGGCAATCCACTTGCTGTGCGGCGCCATGGCGCCTCCGGCGCCGTCACGGTCCCCCTGGGACGCGGCGAATATTCGCCGACCTGCCGAGTCTTGTGGGTCCTGCGTCCGTACTGCTGCGTAACCACCGTCCCTGGACGGCTCTATGACCTGCAGGAGGTCCAGTGCGCTTCTCGTGGAACGTGACGGGAGCATTCGTCATCGGCGGTGCGATGAGTCTCGCTTTCGCGACGCTCGTCTACCCGAGCATCAGGGGAGCCGGCACGGTGTCCGTCTCCTCCGACCCCGTCATCGCCCAGACGCAATGGGGTCCGCTGACCGAGTCGGACCGGGACTTCGTCGTGAAGGTGCGCGCGGCCGGGCTGTGGGAGTACCCGGTCGGCCAGATCGGCTTGCAGAAGGGCACCACGGAGGCCGTGGTCACCGCGAGCCGCCACCTCGTCGACGGACATGCCGCACTGGACGTCACCTGCCGCAGGATCGCGCCCCTGCTGAACATCACGCTGCCCAATGTGGCGAGCCCCCAGCAGCAGGGCTTCGTGTTCTCCCTGACGGCCGACAACGGCTCGCAGTTCGACGCGGACTTCGCCAACATCCTGCGGATGACGCACGGGTCGATCTTCAACACGGTGGCGAAGATCCGCTCCACCACGAAGAACACGCTCGTCCGCGCCCTGGCCGATCAGGCCAATGACACCGTGCTCGATCACATCACGGTCATGGAGAAGACGGGCCTGGTCAACTTCGATCAGACTCTCCTGAAACAGACCAGCCCGCCGTCGCTGCCTGCGTCCGACCTGACCCCGCCACCGCCGTCCTCGATGGAGGTGGTGGTGCTCACCCCACCGCCGAACGCCACTTCCACTCCGGTGGACATCGACGCGATCGTCGGAGGCGGCGCCGGGGGAGGCACAGGGCCCGGTTCCGCCCCGCCGGCGGGCTGAGAACTCGTCGGCCGTCGACACACGAGCGGGCGGACAGCTCCTGGTCCGGGGCCGATCATCGCGAGCGCGGTCGCGCGTAGTACCGCGGTACGACCGGGTGGGCGCGGATCAGTCCCCGGTATCACCGGATCAGGCGTTTGCACTCCTAGCGTTGTCGGTGAGGCGTCGAGAGCGGCAGACGGACGCCGGTTCCGACAGGAAGAGACGCGCATGATCGACGCACAGCAGCTGACCAAGCGGTACGGGGAGAAGACGGCCGTCGACGGCCTGGACTTCGCCGTCCGGCCGGGCACGGTGACCGGCTTCCTGGGGCCCAACGGCGCGGGGAAGTCCACGACCATGCGCATGATCGTCGGCCTCGACGCCCCGACCAGCGGCTCGGTCGCGGTGAACGGGCAGCTCTACGCCCGCCACCAGGCCCCGTTGCAGGAGGTGGGGGCGCTTCTGGAGGCGAAGTCGATCCATCCGGGCCGCTCGGCCTACAACCACCTCCTGGCGCTCGCGCTCACGCACGGGATTCCCCGGCGCCGGGTCGACGAGGTCATCGAGATGGCGGGTCTGGGCAGCGTCGCGAAGAAGCGGGCCGGTGCCTTCTCCCTCGGGATGGGCCAGCGGCTGGGCATCGCGGCCGCGCTGCTGGGCGATCCGCAGACGGTGATGCTGGACGAGCCGGTCAACGGGCTCGACCCGGAGGGCGTGCTCTGGATCCGCAACCTGCTGAAATCGCTCGCCGACGAGGGGCGGACCGTGTTCGTGTCGTCCCACCTCATGAGCGAGATGGCGCTGGTCGCGGACCATCTCATCATCGTGGGGCGAGGGCGGCTGCTGGCCGACACCACTGTGGGAGACCTCGTCCGGGAGGCGGGCGGTGACACGGTGCTGGTGGCCACCCAGGACCCGGCCCGGCTGCGGGAGGTGCTGGCAGGACCCGGTGTCGAGATCACCGGCCGGGCCGGTTCCGAAGAACTTCAGGTGACCGGGCTGACCGCCCGTGACATCGGCCTGAAGGCGGCTGAACACGGGATCGCGCTGTTCGAGCTGACGGCACGGACGGTGTCGCTGGAGGAGGCGTTCATGAACCTGACCAGGGATGCCGTGGAGTACCACGGCTCCACGACCGTCGAAACGCTGGAGACCGTCGGGAGGTCCGCATGAGCACCACCCTCACCACGACTGCCGAGGCGCCCCCGGCGCCCCAGGTCCGCCCCGCCTACCGCGTGACCGGACGGCGGGTGCTGGCCTCGGAGTGGGCCAAGCTGTGGTCGCTGCGCTCGACCTGGATCACCCTGGGCCTCGGCCTGGTCTTCCTCGTCGCCTTCGGCCTGATCGCCGCCAGCCACTACAAGTCCAACATCGGCTCCCCGCACCAGGACCGGGACTTCGCCACCGCGACGGCCGTGAGCCTGTCCCTGTTCGGCACCAACTTCGCGCAGCTCGCCCTCGGCGTGCTCGGCGTGCTGGTCACGGCCGGGGAGTACTCCACCGGCATGATCCGCTCGACGCTCGCGGCCGTGCCGCGCCGGCTGCCCGTCCTGTGGTCCAAGGCGGCCGTGTTCGGGCTGGTCGCCCTGGTGGTCGCCACCCTGGGGGCGTTCGTCGCCTTCGGGTTCGGCAGCGGCATCGTCTCCGGCACCCCCGCCGCCATGGGATTCGGCCATGCGGGAGTGGTACGCAGCCTGCTGGGCGCCGGACTCTACCTCGGCCTCGTCGGCGTCATCGGCACCGCGCTGGGTGCCCTGCTGCGGTCGGTGGCCGGCGGCATATCGGTACTGGTCGCCTCCCTGATGCTGGTTCCGGGACTGATCTCGCTGCTGCCCAGCTCCTGGCAGGACAACATCAGCCCCTACCTCCCGAGCAACGCGGGCGAGTCGATGTTCGCCCTGACCCATGACAGCACCACCCTGTCACCGGGGGCCGGGCTGCTGGTGTTCCTCGGCTGGACGGTGCTGGTGCTGGCGGGGGCGGCGTACCGGCTGGTGCGCAGCGACGTCTGACCACCCGCACCACGGGCAGGTGACGACCTTGACCACCACCACGGCCACCGACGACGTCAACGGCATGGGACCGCCGGCCGCCTGGTTCGCCCGGGCCGGCCAGCGGCTCCGGCAGGCGGACCGGGCCCGCCCGTGGGCGCTGGACACCACGTTGGTGGTGCTGGTCTTCGTCGTGTTCTGCCTGCCCGACCTGCTGCACCATGGCGGCTCGGGGGACGGGGACGCGGACGGCCGCCGCAGGTTCCCGTTCGCCTTCACCCACCTCCCCCCGGCGGCCGTACTGGCCCTGCAGGCCGGGTTGGTGCTGCCGTTGCTGTGGCGGCGCCGCCGCCCCATGGCTGCCTTCGTCGCCGTCTTCGCCGTCTTCGTCCTGCAGTGGTCGCTGGGTGCCGCGCTCCGCGCGGACGTCGCCCTGTTCGTGGCCCTGTACAGCCTGACCCTGCACGGGCGGCTGCGCCGGCTGCCGTGGGCCTGCGCGGTCATGGTGTCCGGAATGGTGCTGGTCGCGGTGCGCGTGTCACCGGCCATGTCCGTCTGGGACGCGCTGTTCTTCCTGCTGAGCACGTCGATCGCGGCCCTGGCCGTCGGCCTGACCGTACGGTCCCGGCGGGCGCAGCTCGCGGGGCTGCGGGAGCGGGCGGCGCGGCTGGAGACGGAACGGGACCAGCGCATCAGACTCGCGGCCGCCACGGAACGCGCCCGGGTGGCCCGCGAGATGCACGACATCGTCGGCCACAACCTGTCCGTCGTCATCACCCTCGCCGACGCCGGCGCGTACGCCACGGACACCGCTCCCGAACGCGGCAAGGAGGCCCTGCGCCTCATCGGCGACACCGGCCGCACGGCACTCGGCGAGTTGCGCCGGGTGCTCGGCGTCCTGCGTGAGGCGTCGGACGGTATCCGCCAGGCGCCCGAACTGAGCCCCCAGCCCGGCCTCGTCGACATCGACACGCTGTGCGACGGCGTCCGTGCGGCCGGTCTGGAGATCGTCTACCGGACCGTCGGCGAGGTGGACGCCCTGGACCGGGGAATGCAGCTGACCGTCTACCGCATCGTCCAGGAAGCCCTGACCAACACGCTGAAACACGCCGGCGCCGGCACCCGGGTGACCCTGTCGGTCGTCGTAGGGGACGAACGGCTCGTCATCCGGATCCGCGACAACGGCCCGGCCGGAGACCCCGGACCATGGAACGAGGAAGGACACGGACTGGTGGGCATGCGCGAACGAGCGGCGCTGTACGGAGGGACCGTGAGCGCCGGCCCCGCGGCCGACGGCGGCTGGGCCGTGGAGGCCGCCCTCGACCTGGTACCGCAGGGAGGTGCCCGGTGACTCCTCGCCGGGATCCGGGCCGTGGCCGGGGCGATGAGGTGATCGCGCCGGCCCTGACCCGCCGCATCCTGGACGAGTACGCGCGGCACGTGGCCGCCGCAAGGGGTGGCTGGGGCGAGGACCCGCGGCTGTCGGGGTGAGTGCTTCGGGGTGAGTGCTTCGGGGTGAGCAGGGCGGGGTTGAAGTCGTCCTTGACGCCGTCGAGCAGGTCGGTGAGACGACCTGGCCGCCCTGGTTCCGGTCGAGAGTGGGGCCGCCCTCGAAGGTGTCGGGACCGGAGTGGGTGGACAGGGCAGCGCCCTGTGGTGGTCTGTTCTCCGGTGTGACGAAGGTGCTGCGGTCACAGGAGCAGTTGGTCGCTTCCGGCCTGACCATGTACAAAGGTCGGCCGCCGCCCGCGATCAAGGCGCTCGGCGTCATCGAGGTGCCGGCCGCGATCGGGCTGATCCTCCCGGCCGTGACGGGCATCGCCCCGATCCTGGTGCCCCTCGCCGCGACCGGGCTGGTGGTCATGATGGTCGGCGCGATGCCGGTGCACGCCCGGCGTCGGGAGTTGCCGTATCCGGCGCTGAACTCGGTGCTGCTGATCCTGTCCGCGGTGCTGGCGAGTTGTGCTGTGCTTCGAAGCCCAGGAGAAGAAGCCAATGACCGCACCGACGCCACCGACCTCGGCGCCCCTCCGCCCGTTCACCGTCGGTGGGCGACTGGTCGCAAGGGGTTCGGGTGGAGAACGCCCGAACTCTGGTCGACTACTGGGAGCGCGGCTACGACTGGCGGCGCTTCGAGTCCGAGCTCAATCGCTTCCCCCAGTTCCTGACCGAGATCGACGGGCTGGACATCCACTTCATCCATGTCAGGTCCAAGAACCCCCACGCGATGCCGCTGCTGCTCACGCATGGGTGGCCGGGCTCGATCGTGGAGTTCCTGAGGTTGATCGACCCGCTGACCGATCCGGTTGCGTTCGGAGGAGACGCCGCCGACTCGTTCGACGTCGTCATCCCGTCGCTCCCCGGATTCGGGTTCTCCCAGAAGCCCACGGAGACCGGGTGGACCGTATCGCGCATCCGCCGGCGCATGGGTGGAGCTGATGAGGCGTCTCGGCTACCCGAGATGGGCCGCGCAGGGCGGCGACTGGGGTGCCGTCGTCACCACCGCCCTCGGGGCCATGCGACCTGAAGGGCTTCTCGGAATTCATCTGAACACCCAGTACGCCTTTCCCGCACGCATACCCGACACCCTGTCGCCCGAACAGCGCCACGCCGTGGAGACCCTCGCCCTCTACACCGGCGAGCTCGGTGGGTCGAACCACCTTCAGGGCACGAAGCCGGAGACCGTCGGATTCGCCCTGGCGGACTCTCCCGCCGGCCAGGCGGCCTGGATCTACGAGAAGTTCCAGTCCAAGACCGACAACCACGGCCTCGCCGAGGACGCTCTCGGCGTCGACGACATGCTCGACGCGATATCCCTCTACTGGTTCACCAACAGCGCAGCGTCGTCCGCCCGCATCTACTGGGAGAACAGATCGCTCACCTTCGCCGGCCCGAAGGTGACGCTTCCGGTCGCGGTGACCGTCTTCCCGAGGGACATCCCACGCGTACCGCGCAGCTGGATCGAAGACACCTACAGCAATCTGATCCACTACGGCGAGGCCGACAAGGGTGGGCACTTCGCGGCCCTGGAACAGCCCGAAATCCTGGTCGGCGAAATCCGCACCGGCCTGCGCGCTCTTCGCTCCTGACCCCGTGACCTCCGCAGCACCGTGATGGTTCCCGCTGCCGCCTGTGCCACGCGCCGTCTCCGGGTACCTCCAGCCGGCGCAACTCGGCAGTCAGCGGGCGATGGAGATCGCGAAGGGGGTGAATCCGGCGGACCGGATGACGTGCGGCACGAACAGGACCGCGGCTTCTGTGGCGCGGGCGGTCCGGATCCCGCCGAGGTCGGTGATCCATTCCCCTTGCCAGCCGAGGTCGGTGAGCAGGCCGCGGACGGTCTGCTTGGCCTGCGGGTCCTCGCCGGAGAGGAACGCGGTCGGAGTCCGGGGGAGCGTGGCCGGCGAGGTCATCACCGGGAAGAGCATGGTGTTGAGCGTCTTGACGACGCGTGTTTCGGGGAGCGCTTCCTGGAGTTGTTCGGCGAGGCTCGAGCCGGGGTAGATCAGATCGGCGGGCAGCCCGTCCGGTCCGTCGGTGGTCGCGTTGGAGACGTCGACGAGGATCTTGTCCCGGAGTTCTTCGCGTAGCGCGGTCAGCCGGTCCAGCGAGCCGGCACCCGGGGTCGCGTTGATGACGATCCGGGCGGTCCGGGCGGCGTCGGCGACGCCCGGCGTGCGGTCCGCCACCGTCACTTCGTGTCCAGCCCGGGCGAGGGCTGCGGCCAGGTTGCTGCCGACGCGGCCGTTTCCGAGAACTGCGATCGTGGTCATGATGCTCTGGTCCTTCCGTGCCTGCGGGTCGTGGTGCGCGGTCAGCGCGAGAGCGTGGACACGGCCCCGGCGTGGACGCCGGGCGCGGCAGCCAGGAAGCTCTGGCTCTGTGGGGTCCAGGGGCGGCCCTCGGCGTCGGAGATCCGTCCGCCGGCCTCGGTGACGAGCAGCGCTCCGGGAAGCAGGTCCGCGCGGGCACCGGCGAACTGCCAGAAGGCGTCGATCCGGCCGGCGGCCACGTTCAGCAGGTGCAGGGTCGCGGGCACGGCGGCGCGGACGACGAGCGCGTCGAAGAGCATCGCGGTGATCGAGGAGCCGACGCGCCGCACGACCTCTTCGTCCTCGTCCGGCCGGGCCTGGCTGGTGGCCACGATGCTCAGACCGAGGTCCGCGGTCCGGGAGACGTGCAGCGGCCGGCCGTCGAGGTGGGCGCCCGCCCCGGCCTGCGCGGTGTAGGTCTCGCCGGTCAGCGGCAGGTGGACCGCGGTGAGCACCGGCTGGTTCGCACGCACGAGGGTGGCGGTCACCGCCCACTCCGGCAGGGCGTGCAGGTGGTTGACGTTGCCTTCGGCCGGATCCACGACCCACCATTCGCCGGGCGGTAGCGCCCCGCCGTCCAGTTCGTCCTCCACCCAGCCGGCGTCCGGGCGCAGGAGCGTGAGGCGGGGGCGCAGGATGTCGAGGGCCGTGTCGTCGTTGGCGGCGAGCGCGCGCATGAGCGCTTCGCGGGTGCGGTACCGGACCACCTCACCGAAGCGGTCACGCAGTGCCGAACCCGCCTCGCGCACGGCGATCGCGGTCTGGGCGAGCAGGTCGGCGTCGGAGGCGGTGACGTCGATGGTCTGAAGCGTTTCGGACATGGTGGTGTTCCCGTCTGAGGAGGGTTCTGAGGCCCGTCGAGGGCCGAACCGCGCTTTGCTTCCTGCGCGTTCGCCTCACGGTATGCAGCCGTGAGATTAACTTCAAATGCATGTCAGGCACGGTTAGGATTACTCAAATGCAATTGGATTTGAATCTGCTCGCCGCGCTCGACGCGCTGCTGGAGGAGGGCAGTGTGGCCGGAGCGGCGGCCCGCCTGCATGTCACCGCCCCCGCGATGAGCCGGAGTCTGGGCCGCATTCGTCGCACGACAGGGGATCAGATCCTGGTGCGCACCGGCCGCACGATGACCCCGACGCCGTACGCGATCGCCGTCCGGGAACAGGTGCATCAACTGCTGCACCAGGTCCAGGGGGTGCTGGCACCTAGCCGTGAACTCGATCTGGCGACGTTGGAGCGCACTTTCACCCTTCGCTGGCATGAATCCCTGGTCGCCCTGAGCGGCCCCGCACTGCTCGCGGCCGTGCGCGGTCAGGCGCCGGGCGTGCGATTGCGCTTCGTCGCGGAATCGAGCATCGACACACCCGAGTTGCGGCGCGGCGAGGTGGACCTGGAGGCGAACGCCAACCGCCCGAGCGCACCGGACATCCGTGCCGAGAACGTGGGCGAGACCCGCCTCGTCATCGTCGTGAGGCAGGGGCACCCCCTCACCCGCGTCAGGTCCGTCACCGCAGAGCAGTACGCCGCCGCTGAGCACGTCACCATCTCGCGCCGTGGAAACCTCAGCAATGCCATCGACGACGCCCTCGCGCGGCTCGGCCTCACCCGCCGCGTGGTGGCGACCGCGCCCACGGAAGCGGCCGCGCTGGAGTTCGCGCGTGGCTCCGACATCCTGATCAGCGCCCCCGAGGCCACCACGAGGTCAGCGGTCGCCGACCTCGGCCTGGTCGTGCTCCCCCTCCCGCTCGAACTGCCGTCGGCACCGGTATACCTGTCGTGGCATCAGCGCTACGACACCGACCACGCCCACGCCTGGCTGCGCGGGCTGGCGCGCACCGCGCTGGCCACGCGCGGAACGTCGTGATCGGCGCCGTCCCGAGCCCGGCACCGGGTGGGATGTACGGCGTCCCCCATGGGTCGGGGAACGGCGTGCCCCATGGGTCGGGGAACAGGCGACGCTCGACCTCCTCGCCGCGTCGGGCTCGGGGACATCCCCGCGTCCGCGGGGAAAACCGGGGCTGCGGTGTGGCGCGCGAAGCGAGAGCGGAGCCCTTCCCGAGCGGCGGACGCCGGTCGGTGCGGCGACGGTCAGTTCGGTCGGGGGCGGAGCAGGGTGGCCCGTAGCTCGTTCTCGGTGATCTGCTCGGCGGGGCGGTGGAGCGTCCAGCGGTGGGCCTCGCCGTCCATGGGCAGCACCGCGACGACGGTCTCCGGCGACGGGTGGCCGACTTCGCCACTGATGATTTGGCGGATGATGACGGCGGAGTCGTCGTCCAGGCCGAGCAGGGCGTGCACGGCGTTCTTCAGTTCGCGCAGGTGCGGGCTCGGCCAGGCGATTCCTGGGCGCGGTTCCAGGTACATGGGGGTACTCCTTGGTTCCGGAATGACCGGGATGAGGGGCGGGCGGCGCAGAAAGTGCCGGTGAGGTCGACGGTGTGTTCGGCGGCGAAGCCGATGCCGCAAGCGTGGCGACCGGCCCGCCTCCCGACGCTGCCGGTCGGCGGGACGCAGCCGGGTGCGCCCCGCCGGACTGTCTGTTTCGCGCACGCAGCCACACCGTGTGGCCTGGCCGGGGCCGCCCGCCGCACCCCGAGCCAGGACGCACGTGTTCCGGGCGGCTTCGTGGCGGTGGTTCAGTCGGGTGGTGTGCGGGTGGTGGCCCAGTCGGGTGTTCTGACGGGCGCTCGGGCAACGCGGGGCTGTCGGGTCATGACCACCTGCCAGATGGCGAGGAGCAGCAGCGTGCCGGTTTCGGCGAGGAGGCTGAGGACGGCTTGTGGCTCGGGCTGCAGACCGTGCTCGGTGAATCCGAACACTCCTACGGTGCGCGAAGCGGCGAAGCCGCCGAGAGCCCCGAGTGCGACGCCTGCCGCGGCGGTCCTCAGCAGCAGGGGCGGGGTTCCGATCAGCAGCAGGGCGGCGAGGGCGAAGGAAGCGCCGGCCTGGAGCAGGAACAGGGGGCCGATGACGGGGATGAAGCGGTACCCGTCGAGGTAGAGCTGGGCATGGATGTATCCGCTGACAGCCAGGGTCGCGGTGGTCATCGACCGCAGGGCGGGGGCGAGCAATCTTCGGGTGTTCATGCCAGCCTCTGCTCCTTGATGGCCAGTTCGCGGTCGCCCTGGCGGTAGCCGACGCTGCGGATGCCGAGTGCTTCTCTGAGCTGCCGGGCGGGGACGACCTGCGGGGTGGGGGCGGGAGCGCGGCCCGGCTGGGGCAGGGGGTAGGCGGTGGTGGTGGCGGAGTGGAAGGTGATGTTGCCGTCTGTCTTGGTGAACAACTGGTGGACGTGCCCGTTGAGACAGGTGACGGAGGAGAAGCGGCGCAGCAGCGCGATGACCTTGAGGGCGTCGTCGGTGCTCCAGCCCCACTTCGGGTACATGGCGAACAGCGGGATGTGGCTGAAGACCACGATGGGGGTGTCCGACGACAGTCCGGCGATGTCCTTGCGGACGAAGTCGATCTGGTCGGTGCCAAGGTGGCCGAGCTTCTCCAGGCTCAGGGTGTTGACCAGGGCGATGAAGTGCACGCCGTGGGTGTCGAAGCTGTACCAGCCATCGCCGAGCGTGCCCATGCCGAAGGTGCGCCGGTAGGCGCGGCCCACATCGCCGACGGAATCGTGCTCGCCCGGCACGGTGAAGACGCGGTCGGTCTTCAGTCCGGTCATCATCTGTTTGACCTGGTCGAACTGTCCGGCCGTGGACAGGTGGGTCAGATCGCCGCTGTGCATGACGAAGTCAGGTCGGAAGCCGAGCGAGTTGACCTGCTTGATCGCTTCGGCGAAGGAGCCGGCCACATTCGTGTTCGCCGGGCCCTGGAACCCGATGTGGCTGTCGGAGACCTGCACGAACCGCAGCGTGCCGCTTTCCGTCGCGGCGGTGTCTGCCGCGGCCCCGACGTTGCTGCCTCGGGGGCCGGCGATGTGGCTGATCACCTCTCCGCCGGCCACGGTCAGCACCACCGCGCCGCCGAACCACCCTGCGTGCCGCATGAGTTGACGTCGAGTCATGCCGTGCTCGGTATCGGCCCGACCGGCGTCGTCGGCCAGCGCTCCGTCGTGACGGTCGTCGTAGTCGGTCATCGGGTCACCTCCACGGTGGCGGTCATGAACGGATGGATGGTGCAGAGGTAGGCATAGGTGCCGGGCTTGGTGAACGTGAAGCTGTAGGTGGCGTGGGTGGCCAGGGCGGCCGAATGCAACGGGCCGCCCGATCCGGCGCTGGTGACGGTGTGGGCGTCGGCGTCTTGATTGGTCCACGTCACCTTCGTGCCCGCCTTGACCTTCAGCTCGGCCGGGGAGAATGCGAAGTTGTTGATCGCCACCGCGTTCCCGGTCACCGGCGTAGTCGGCGAGCCGGTGCTCGAGGGACTCATGGGCATGCTCATGCTGGGCATCGGCGAGGAGCCGGAAGAGCCTTTCCCCGACCCCGTGGCGCCGGGCATCCCCGCCGTCTGATGCTGACCCGCACCGGGTGTGAGGGCGCCGGCGCCACTGGCCGAGGAATGCGACGACTGGCCGCACGAGCTGAGGAGCCCCACCGAGCCGGCAGCGGCGACGACGGCGACAGCCAGCCCGGCCGCGGCGCGTGATCGCCGGCCTGGTATGTGAAAGTTCAGGTCCATGGTGTTGGTTCCTCACTGATCAGGCGGAGGCGGGGACCGCGCCGACTCGGCGCACGTCACCGCAGGACTATGTGGTGGATGCCGTGTTCATGGGCGTGTGCCCCTCGCACGCATGCCGGGCCGAGCGTGGCCGGCACCAGGACCGCGTCCCTCGCGTGGTGCATCTCGGTCACTTCTGATCCGTCTCTTGTCGCATGGGGAATCCATGAGGAATTGCGCGTGAGCCGGCTCTTGTCCGGCTCCACGGACGGCGGGGCTCCCACGGTTCGATGGATATGCACTTTTTATGAGATTTCTTGGCGTGGTCGTAGATCAGCCGGCCTCCCCGAAGCCCCGCACGGAGGGTCATCTTTCCCCTGCTGTGCGTTACAGGACAAAGCGGTATATGTGAGCGATGATCGGCTTATGCACTGGAGTTCCCGAAAGCGTGGTCCAAAGACCGATCCGGATCGCTCCGCGCGCCGTGTCTCTGGTAAAGGGACGCTTTCGACCGCAGATGAGGAACTGCTGCGCACTCTGTACGCGGAGCACGGAGGAGCCCTGTTCCGCTATGTACTGCGACTGACGTCAGGAGATTGGCAATGGGCGGAGGATGTGGTGCAGGAGACGTTGCTGCGAGCGTGGCAGCATCCCGACGCGTTCGACCCCGCCCGCGGCCCGGCCAGGGCGTGGCTGTGTACGGTCGCCCGGCATGTGGTCATCGACGCCCACCGGGCCCGGCAGGCCAGGCCGGCCGAGACCGGCGGCGAGGCCCTTCAGCGGGCCGCCGAGCAGACGCCGGGCGAGGACCGGATCGAGCAGGCACTGCAGAGCTGGGCGGTTGCCGACGCCGTCCGCTCGCTGTCCCCGGACCACCGCGCCGTCCTGCTGGAGACCTACTACCGGGGCCGCACCATGGCGGAGGCCGCACAGGCGCTGGGCATCCCGCTGGGCACCGTGAAGTCGCGGACGTACTACGCCCTGCACGCCCTGCGGCTGGCGCTGCAGGAACGGGGCATCGAGCCATGACAGCGGCGGGCAGGAGGTGGTGGCGACCGTGAGTGCGGAGCACGACGCCTTCCGGCTGGCGCTGGGGGGATACGTCCTGGGCACGCTGCCCTCGGCAGAAACGGAAGAGGTGCGTATCCACCTCGCGGAATGCGCCGAGTGCCGGGCCGAACACACCCGGCTGGCGGGATTGCCCGCGCTGCTGGCGACGGTGACCGAAGCCGAAGCCTCGGGCCGGACGGTGCCGCCGGCCGACACGGACCTGGCCGACCGGCTGGTGGCACGGGCAGCCGAAAGCGCGCAGGGCTTCCTGCCCGAACGGCCCGCCGCGCCCGCGGTGTCGAAGGTGTCGGCGAGGGGTGTGCTGGAGAGGCTGCTCCAGCAGGCCGCGGCCCGGCGCCGTAGGACCTGGCGTCTGCAACTGGCCGGCGCTGCCGCCTCGCTGACGTTCCTCGCGGCAGCGGTCGGCGGCACATGGCTGGCGGCCGTCGGAACCGTGGGAAGCCAGGCGTCGCCGCCCGGGCCGACCGCACCGACTGCCTACCGCACCTTCTCCGGAAGCGATCCCGCCACCGGTGTCTCCGCCTCGGTGAAGGTCTCGCCCTCTGCCTGGGGCAGTGTCCTGCAGGTCTCCGCCAAGGGGGCACCCGCCGGAATCACCTGCCGGCTGCAGGCGGTCGGACCCGGCGGAGCCAGAGCGGACGGCGCCAGCTGGCGGGCGGGCGAGTACCTGCGCGGCACCACGATCCCAGGGGCGGTTGCCATGTCCCCGGGAGACATCAACCACTTCGAGATCCTCACGGGCAACGGCCAGAAGCTGGTCACCATCCAGGCGTGAGGCGAGGCCAGGGCGTCATGTCACCGGTCGGCCTGGCTGCCCGGTGACATGACGACGGCTTTCGGACGTGAG
>NZ_JBEYFC010000085.1:0-24964 GCF_040634175.1 Streptomyces sp. NPDC007162 | reverse complement strand
GACGGCGCCTACGAGTGGAACTGGGGCACCAACGCGCTGTCCAGCGGCAAGCAGGTCGCCAACAACGACGACGGTGTGGCGGTCGTGATCGAGCAGCTGCTGGCGGCCCGCGGCTAGACCGTCCGGGCCGGGCCCGCGGCCCGGCCCTGGAGCAGCTCGCCCCGCGCCGTCGGCAGCGACTCCGCGGCGGCCTCCCGTTCCGCCATCACACGCAGCGGCCCGGCCACCGCGGCCAGTTCCGCGTACGGCCCGCGCTGCACCACGCGGCCCTCGTCGAGCACGATCACCTCGTCCACCGCGTCCAGGCCCGCCAGCCGGTGCGTGATGAGCAGCGTGGTGCGGCCCTCGGTGGCCGCCAGCAGATCCGCGGTGAGCGCGTCCGCCGTGGGCAGGTCGAGATGTTCGGCGGGCTCGTCCAGGACGAGCACCGGGAAGTCCGCGAGCAGGGCCCGGGCGAGCGCCAGCCGCTGCCGCTGTCCGCCGGACAGCCGTGCCCCGTGCTCGCCGACCAGGGTGTCGAGCCCGTCGGGCAGCCCGTCCACCCAGTCGAGCAGCCGGGCCCGGCCCAGCGCGCCCCGCAGTTCCGCCTCGTCGGCGTCCTTCCGGGCGAGCAGCAGGTTCTCCCGCACCGAGCTGTCGAAGAGGTGCGCGTCCTGGGCGCACAGTCCGACGAGCCGCCGTACGTCGTCGCTGTCCATGCCGTACGCGTCCACGCCGGCGACCGTGTAGGAGCCCGAGTCCGGGTCGAGGAACCGCAGCAGGACCTGGGCGAGGGTTGTCTTGCCGGAGCCGGAGAGCCCGACCACGGCGACCCTGCGCCCCTCCCGCAGGGTCAGGTCGATTCCGGCGAGCGCGTCCCGTCCCTGCCCCTGGTGCCGGGCCGTCAGCCCCTTCAGTACGACGGGGAAGGGCGTGGCGGGTGCCTGACGGGGCCGCTCAGGCTCATGTACGGGTTCGGGCGCGTCCAGCACCTCGTAGATGCGCTCGGCGCTCCTGCGCACCCGCTGACGGTGCCGCACGGCCAGCGGCAGGCCCAGGACGGCCTCGAAGGCGGCCAGCGGAGTGAGGACGACGACGGCCGTCGCCACCCCGCTCAGCTGTCCGTCGGCGACCCCCTGCGCGCCCAGCAGCGCGGCGGCGGCGACGGTGAGCCCCGTCAGGAGGGTGGTCAGCCCGTCCCCGAGCGCGGTGGCGGTGGCGGCCCGCGAAGCGATCCGGGTGAGTGTGCCGTCGGCCCGCCGGGCCTCGTCCCTGCGGGCGGGCAGCGCACCGGCGACCGTCAGCTCGGCGGTGCCGGTGAGCAGGTCGGTGACCCGGGTGGCGAGCAGTCCCCGGGCGGGCGCCAGCCGGTGCTCGGCCCGCCGGGCGACAGCTGAGGTCACCAGCGGAACCCCCACGCCGGCGGCCAGCAGCCCCGCCGCGAGCGCGGCCCCGGCCGCGGGCAGCAGCCAGGCGGTGAACCCCACGGCCCCGGCGGACACGGTCACGGCGACACCTGCGGGCAGCAGCCACCGCAGCCAGTAGTCCTGGAGGGTGTCCACGTCGGCGACCAGCCGGCTGAGCAGATCGCCCCGCCGGGTCGCCCGCAGCCCGGCCGGGGCGAGCCGCTCCAGCCGCCGGTACACGGCGACCCGGGTCTCGGCCAGCATCCGCAGCACCGCGTCGTGCGACACCAGCCGTTCGCCGTACCGGAACACGGCCCGTCCGATCCCGAAGGCTCGCGTGGCCGTCACGGCGACCATCAGATACAGCACCGGCGGCTGCTGCGAGGCCCGCGAGATCAGCCACCCGGAGGTCGCCATCAGCCCGACGGCGCTACCGAGCGCGAGAGCCCCGAGCAACAGGGCGAGCGACAACCGCCCCCGCCGGGCCCCGGCCGCGGCACGCACCCGTCGAAGCGGGTCCCTCCCGCCCCTACGCACCCGACCGAGCCCCTGCGCCTGGCCCACAGCACCTTCCAGCCCACCGGACCGCTCGGTGACCTCGTCCTTCGACCCGCCGAGATTCGACTGGCCGAGATTCGACTGGCCGAGAGAGATGGTGAGGGGGCGGTGGTCCTGGGGGGTCCGCGGGCGGAGTCCCGTGGGAGCCTCCGCGCCGGAGAGCCTGACCACCCGGTCCGCCGCGGAGAGCAACGCCGGCCGGTGCACCACCAGCAGCACGGTCCGCCCCTCGGCGAGCCGTCGTACCGCCGAGACGACCTCCGCCTCGGTCGCCCCGTCCAGCGCGGCCGTCGGCTCGTCCAGCAACAGCACGGGCCGGTCCGCGAGAAACGCCCGGGCCAGCGCCAGTCGCTGCCGCTGCCCGGCCGACAGACCGGCCCCGTCCTCACCGAGCACGGTCCCGGCACCGTCGGGCAACGCGTCCACGAACTCGAGGGCCCCCGCGTCCCGCAACGCCTCGCGCACCGCGTCGTCGTCAGCGTCGGGACGCGCGAGCCGTACGTTCTCGGCGATCGTCCCGGCGTACAGGTGCGGCCTCTGCGGCACCCACGCGACCCTCGACCGCCAGGCCTCCAGGTCGACGCCGGCGAGGTCGGCGCCCCCGATCCGGACCCGCCCGCCAGTCGGCCGTACGAACCCCAGCAGCACGTGCAGCAGCGTCGACTTGCCCACTCCGCTCGGGCCCACCAGGGCGACGGTCTCCCCGGGTTCCACCGTGAAAGAGACATCGGCGACCGCGTCCGCCGACCGGCCGGGATAGCGGACCGTCACCTCTTCGAAGGCCAGACAGGCTCCGGCGGGCACCTCGCCCGCTCCCTGAGCCGGCACCGGTGTCTCCAGCACGGCGAAGATCTCCTCGGCCGCCGCAAGTCCCTCCGCCGCGGCGTGGAACTGCGCGCCCACCTGGCGCAGCGGCAGATACGCCTCGGGCGCGAGTACGAGGATGACGAGCCCGATGTACAGGTCCATGTCGCCGTGCACCAGCCGCATGCCGATGGTCACGGCGACCAGTGCCACCGACAGAGTGGCGAGCAGTTCCAGCGCGAAGGACGAGAGGAAGGCGATCCGCAGGGTCCGCATGGTCGCCTGCCGGTACTCGCCGGTGATCCGGCGGATGGACTCGGCCTGCGCCTTGGCCCGGCCGAACACCTTCAGTGTCGGCAGCCCGGCGACCACGTCCAGGAAGTGGCCGGACAGCCGGGACAGCAGCTTCCACTGCCGGTCCGTCCGGGACTGCGTGGCCCAGCCGATCAGGACCATGAAGAGAGGGATGAGCGGCAGGGTTCCGACGATGATCGCCGCGGACACCCAGTCCTCGGTGACGATCCGCGCCAGAACCGCGACCGGCACGACCACGGCGAGCCCCAACTGCGGCAGATAGCGCGAGAAGTAGTCGTCGAGGGCGTCGACGCCCCGCGTGGCGAGCGTGACCAGCGACCCCGTCCGCTGACCGCTCAGCCAGTCCGGGCCGAGGGCGACCGCCCGGTCGAGGAGCCGTCCTCGCAGTTCGGACTTGACCGCCGCGCTGGCCCGGTGCGCCGCGAGCTCGGTGAGCCAGGAGACCAGGGCCCGGCCGACGGCGACGGCCACCAACAGCAGCAGTGGCGTGCGGAGTTCGGCGACCGAGTGGCCGTGCTGGAAGGCGCCGACCACCACTTCCGCGATGAGCATGGCCTGAGCGATGACCAGCCCGGCGCCGACGGCACCGAGACCGACCACGGCCACCAGGAAGAGGCGGGTGGCGCGCGCGTAGCGCAGCAGACGGGGATCGATTGGTTTCACGTGAAACATGCCCTTCGGCCCGGGGAGGGTGTTTCACGTGAAACACCCTCCCCTCACATTCAGTGCGCGGCTTCGGTCGCTATGTGCTGCGTGCCGATCCGCTTACGGAACACCCAGTAGGTCCATCCCTGGTAGAGCAGGACGAGCGGTGTGGCGATCCCGGCCAGCCAGGTCATGATCTTCAGGGTGTACGGACTCGACGAGGCGTTGGTGACCGTGAGGCTCCACTCCCCGTTGAGCGAGGACGGCATGACATCCGGGAAGAGCGACAGGAAGAGCATGGCCACGGCGGCCACGATGGTCACCCCGGACAGCGCGAACGCCCAGCCCTCACGGCCCCGCAGATTTGCCCCCAGGGCGCCGACCAGCGCGGCCACGGCCACGACGACCGCCACCAGGCTCTTGCCGTCACCACTGTCGACCTGGGTCCACAGGAGAAAGACCAGTGCCAGTACGGCGGTGAGAAGGCCGACCTTCGTCGCCAGCCCCCGCGCCCGTACCCGGATGTCACCGACGGTCTTGAGTGCCGTGAACACCGCACCGTGGAAGGTGAAGAGGGTCAGCGTCACCAGTCCGCCGAGCAGGGCGTACGGGTTGAACAGGTCCCAGAGGGTGCCGACGTACTCGAAGTGCTGGTCGATCTTCACGCCTCGCACAATGTTCCCGAAGGCCACGCCCCACAGGAACGCCGGAATCAGTGAGGTCCAGAAGATCGCTGTCTCCCAGTTGCGCTGCCAGTTCTCCTCGGGCCGCTTCGCCCGGTACTCGAAGGCGACCCCCCGGACGATCAGGCAGACCAGGATGACCAGCAGGGGCAGATAGAAGCCGGAGAAGAGCGTGGCGTACCACTCGGGGAAGGCGGCGAAGGTCGCGCCGCCCGCGGTGAGCAGCCACACCTCGTTGCCGTCCCAGACAGGGCCGATGGTGTTGATCAGGACCCGCTTCTCCAGCCGGTCACGGGCGAGCAGCTTGGTGAGGATGCCGACCCCGAAGTCGAAACCCTCCAGGAAGAAGTAGCCGGTCCACAGGACGGCGATGAGGACGAACCAGACGTCGTGAAGTTCCATGACAGCGTCTCCCTCGGCCTAGTACGAGAAGGCCATCGGCTTGTCGGCGTCACGAGCCTCGCCGCCGATCTTCGTGGGCGGGTTCAGGTCGGCCTCGGTGAGCTCGGGCGGGCCGGCCTTGACGTACTTCACGAGCAGCTTGACCTCGACCACGGCGAGGACGGCGTAGAGCGCGGTGAAGGTGATCATCGAGATGAGGATCTCCGTCTGGGAGACACCGGGGGAGACGGCGTCACGGGTCTGCAGGACTCCGTAGACGACCCAGGGCTGACGGCCCATCTCCGTGAAGATCCAGCCCCAGGAGTTGGCGATCAGCGGGAAGCCCAGGGTCCACATCGCGACCAGCCAGTACAGCCTGCCGAGCTTCGGGCTGAGGGCCTTGTCCCTGAAGAGGACCAGGTTCGGCACCTCGTCCTCGCCGACCCTCAGATGCTGCGGCAGCATGAACTTCTTACGGGTCAGCCAGAGCCCGGCCAGGCCGATCGCGAAGGACGCCATACCGAAGCCGATCATCCAGCGGAACGCCCAGAAGGTGACGGGGATGATGGGCCGGTAGTCGCCCGCACCGTACTTCTGCTGCTCGGCCTTGTTGGTGTCGTTGATGCCGGGGACGTAGGAGTTGAAGTCGTCGTCGGCGAGGAAGGACAGCACGCCCGGGACGGAGAGTTCGACGGTGTTGTGGCCCTTGCTCACGTCACCGTAGGCGAAGATCGAGAACGGCGCGGAGTTCTGGCCGTCCCACAGGGCCTCGGCGGCGGCCATCTTCATCGGCTGCTGCTTGAACATGACCTTGCCGAGGGTGTCGCCGCTGACCGCGGTGAGCAGGCCGCCGATCACCACAGTGATCAGACCGAGCCGCAGCGAGGTCTTCATCACACTGATGTGCTTCTTGCGGAACAGGTGGAAGGCGGCGATGCCGACCATGAAGGCGCCGCCGGTCAGGAAGCAGGCGCTCAGGGTGTGGAAGGCCTGGGCCAGCGCGGTGTTCTGGGTCAGCACGGCCCAGAAGTCGGTGAGCTCGGCCCGCCCCTTCACCTTGTCGATCTTGTAGCCGACGGGGTGCTGCATCCAGGAGTTGGCCGCGAGGATGAAGTACGCGGACAGGATCGTGCCGATGGAGACCATCCATATGCAGGCCAGGTGGATCTTCTTGGGGAGCTTGTCCCAGCCGAAGATCCACAGCCCGATGAAGGTGGACTCGAAGAAGAACGCGATCAGCGCCTCGAACGCGAGCGGGGCGCCGAAGATGTCGCCGACGAACCGCGAGTAGTCCGACCAGTTCATGCCGAACTGGAACTCCTGCACGATGCCGGTGACCACACCCATCATGATGTTGCCCGCGAGCCGGAAGGCGTCCGCGTTGGCCTTGTCCTTGAGCCAGCCCTGGACCACCGGGTAGTCGATGATGACGGCCTTGACCTGGCCGGTGCGCAGTCCGTTGAGGACGGCGTCGGAGGACTCGAAGGAGACCGGGTCGAAGCCCTGCTTCCTGGCGTAGTCCTCGCCGGTGGTCTGCGCCTGGGCACCCAGCTCGGCCCCCTTGGCCTTGGCGTCGGCGAGCGAGGTGATGCCGCTGTTCTTGTCGACGAGGAGGGCCTGGGTGGCGTCGAAGTAGGGGTCGGAGAAGTCGACGTTCTTCTTGCGCTCGGCGGTGATGGTCATACCGGCCGCGGCCAGGTCGCACTCGCCGGAGTTGAGGAAGGCGCCGGTCTTGAAGTTCTCGAACGGGGTGTCGAGGATCTGCTGCTTCACGCCGAGTTCCTTGGCGACCAGGTCGACCATCGACACGTCGAAGCCCTGCACCTTGCCGTTGATCTCCGACTGGAACGGCGGGTAGGGCAGGTGGGTGCAGGTGGTGAGCTGACCGGCCTTGACGAGTTCGACCCCGCCCGCGGCGGTCCTGGAGGCGCTGGAGCCGTTGCCGCTCGACGTGCAGCCGGCCACGAGGGCCAGCCCGGCCGCGGCGGTGGCGGCGGCCAGGGCGCGAGCCCGGCGGCGCCCGAGGAGCGTGGTCACGGGACCTCCTGTGAGTCTGTGGTGGAGCTGTGGGTTCCGGTTCTCTGGCTTCCGATTATAAGGAGATGTTTGGTTCTCTCAAACCAATCCGATGGTCACGGCACCCGTCCGACCTCAGATGTCGCCGGTCAGAGAGGGTCGGCGACGGCCCGTTACGCTCGTGGTGATCTGTCCCTCCGTGAGCGAAGAGAGCACTGCCGTGACCCACCCCTTCCTCGACCTGCCCCCGCTGAGCGCCGCGCACTTCGCCGCGATCGAGGACCGCGTGGCCCGGCTGATGGATACCCGCCAGGACGTCGTGATCATGCAGGGCGAGGCGCTGCTGCCGCTGGAGGGCGCGATCAGGGCGACGGCCGGACCCGGCACCACCGCACTGAACGTGATCACCGGCCCCTACGGGCAGACCTTCGGGAACTGGCTGCGGGACTGCGGCGCGACCGTGATCGACCTGGCGGTGCCGTTCCACACGGCGGTGACGGCCGAGGAGATCCGGTCGGCGTTCGCCGCGCACCCGGAGATCGACTTCGTCTCCCTGGTGCACGCGGAGGCGGCGACCGGCAACACCAACCCGGTCGCGGAGATCGGTGAGGCGGTACGGGAGCAGGGCGCCCTCTTCTACCTGGACGCGGTGGCCTCGGTCGGGGCCGAGCCGGTGCTGCCGGACGCCTGGGGCGTGGACCTGTGCGTGATCGGCGCGCAGAAGGCGATGGGCGGCCCGGCCGGCGTGTCGGCGGTGTCGGTGAGCGAGCGGGCCTGGTCCCGGATGGCGGCGAACCCGCTGGCCCCGCGCCGCTCCTACCTCTCGCTCCTCGACTGGAAGGAGCGCTGGATCGACGGCGGCCGCAGGGTGCTGCCGCACGCTCCGGCACAGCTGGAGATGCTGGCACTGGAGGCGTGCGTGGAGCGGATCGAGGCGGACGGCCCCAAGACCGTGATGGCCCGGCACCGTACGGCGGCGCTGGCGACCCGCGCCGGGGCGGTGGCGCTCGGCGGCGGCCTGGAGCCGTACGTCCACGAGGAGGCCGACGCGGCGCCGGTGGCGACGACCCTGCGGGTCCCGCCGGGCGTGGTGGCCTCGGAGCTGGTCGCGGCAGCCCTGGCGGGCGACGGCACGCTGCCGCTGGCCGCGGGCGGCGGCGCGCTGGCCGGCGAGATGATCCGGGTCAACCACTACGGGACGGACGCGACGGTGGGCGCCGTCCAGTCGAGCCTGGCGGCGATCGGGGCGGGCCTGGCGAAGCAGGGGCTGCCGGTGGACCTGGAGAGCGCCCGGCGGGCAGTGGAGTCCGTCTGGGTTACCGGTGCCTGAATTCAAAGCAAATCCGAATTACTTTTCCATGGATGGCTTACCCGTGTTCTTCTGCCCGCTTTTTGCGGAGCTAAACGAGGGAAATTTCGTCCAGGTTTCAACCCTGTGACACACTCCACAAATCAGAGGGATATGCCCGTTTTGCGGCGGGACATATTTAGACATAAAGGCACGGCAAGGCGGGTCGATCAGCCCCCCTGCCGTGCATTTTTGCATTTGCCTCGCTAAATTCAATCCGCATGACTGCCCCACAAGCAGACCTGCTCGTCGACCGTCCATCGGTGACCGACGGCGCCGCTCTCTGGCGTATCGCAAAGGATTCCGGAAACCTCGATCTGAACTCCTCGTACAGCTATCTGCTGTGGTGCCGGGACTTCGCCGACACCTCCGTGGTGGCCCGCGGAGCGGACGGCGAGCCCGTCGGGTTCGTGACCGGATACCGCCGTCCGGACCGGCCGGACACCCTGCTCGTCTGGCAGGTGGCCGTGGACGCCGCGCAGCGCGGACGCGGCATCGCGGCACAGCTGCTCGACGGTCTCACGGCGCAGGTGGCCGCCGAACGCCCGCTCAGTGCCGTGGAGACCACGATCGCCCCCGGCAACACCGCCTCCGAGCGGCTGTTCACCTCGTACGCGGCCCGGCACGGCGCCACCGTGGAGCGCACGGTGCTGTTCGAGGCCGGCGAGTTCCCCGACGGTCCGCACGACCCCGAAGTCCTGTACCGCATCGGCCCCTTGACCCCCACATCGCACTGAGGAGCCCCGTCGTGACCATCACCCAGCCTGATCTCAGCGTCTTCGAGACCCTGGAGTCCGAGGTCCGCAGCTACTGCCGCAGCTGGCCGACCGTGTTCGACCGGGCCCGGGGCAGCCGCATGTACGACGAGGACGGACACGAGTACCTCGACTTCTTCGCCGGCGCCGGCTCACTCAACTACGGCCACAACAACCCCGTGCTGAAACGGGCGTTGCTGGACTACCTGGAACGGGACGGGGTCACCCACGGCCTCGACATGTCGACCACGGCCAAGCGGTCGTTCCTGACGGCCTTCCAGGACCTGGTGCTGCGCCCGCGTGACCTGCCGTACAAGGTCATGTTCCCCGGGCCGACGGGCACCAACGCCGTGGAGTCGGCGCTCAAACTCGCCCGCAAGGTGAAGGGGCGCGAGGCGATCGTGTCGTTCACCAACGCCTTCCACGGGATGTCCCTCGGGTCGCTCGCCGTCACCGGCAACGCCTTCAAGCGGGCCGGGGCGGGCGTTCCGCTGGTGCACGGCACGCCGATGCCGTTCGACAACTACTTCGACGGGACCGTGCCGGACTTCCTGTGGTTCGAGCGGCTCCTGGAGGACCAGGGGTCCGGGCTCAACAAGCCCGCCGCGGTGATCGTGGAGACCGTGCAGGGCGAGGGCGGCATCAACGCCGCCCGGCCCGAGTGGCTGCGCGCGCTGAAGGCGCTCTGCGAGCGGCAGGACATGCTGCTGATCGTGGACGACATCCAGATGGGCTGCGGCCGCACCGGCGCCTTCTTCTCCTTCGAGGAAGCCGGCATCGTCCCCGACATCGTCACCGTCTCGAAGTCGATCAGCGGGTACGGACTGCCCATGTCGCTGTGCCTGTTCAAGCCCGAGCTGGACGTGTGGGAGCCGGGTGAGCACAACGGCACCTTCCGCGGCAACAACCCCGCCTTCGTCACCGCGACCGCCGCCCTGGAGTCCTACTGGACCGACGGTCCGGCGATGGAGAAGCAGACCCGGACCAAGGGCGAGCAGGTCGAGCAGGGACTCATCGCCATCGTCGAGGAGAACCTCGCCGACGTGCGGGAGTACCGGGGCCGGGGCCTGGTGTGGGGCCTGGAGTTCCACGACAAGGAGCGCGCCGGGCGGGTCGCCAAGCGTGCGTTCGAGCTCGGGCTGCTCATCGAGACGTCGGGGCCGGAGAGCGAGGTCGTCAAGCTGCTGCCCGCCCTGACCATCACGCCGGAGGAACTGGACGAGGGGCTCAGCATCCTCGCCCGGGCCGTCCGGGAAACCGTCTGACCAGGAACAAGCAAGGAGGCTGTACAGCACCGTGATCGTCCGATCGTTCAAGGAAATCGAAGGCACCGACCGCCATGTGAGGTCCGCGTCGGGGACCTGGGAGAGCAAACGCATCGTCCTCGCCAAGGAGCGGGTCGGCTTCTCGCTGCACGAGACGGTCCTGTACGCGGGCACGGAGACGTCGATGTGGTACGCCAACCACATCGAGGCCGTCGTCTGCGTCGAGGGCGAGGCCGAGCTGACCGACCGCGAGACCGGGACGTCGTACACGATCACGCCCGGCACCATGTACCTCCTCGACGGGCACGAGCGGCACACGCTGCGCGTCAAGGAGGACTTCCGCTGCATCTGCGTGTTCAACCCGCCGGTCACCGGCCGGGAGGACCACGACGAGAACGGCGTCTATCCCCTGCTGACGGAGGAGGGCTGACCATGACCATGACCGCGATCACCGACCTGTACCCGACCCGTGGCCCGGTCGAGGTCTCCGTACCCCGCAAGGACCCCGTCGTCTGGTCGGCGCCCGGTGCGGCCGGGCCGTTCGCCACCGGCGACCTGGAGGCCTTCGAGCGGGACGGCTTCCTCGCCGTGGACCAGCTCCTCGCGGACGACGAGGTCGCCGGGTACCGGCGGGAGCTGGAGCGGCTCGTCGGCGACCCGGCGATCCGGGAGGACGAACGCTCCATCGTGGAGCCGAAGTCCAAGGAGATCCGCTCCGTCTTCGAGGTGCACCGGATCAGCGAGGTCTTCGCCAACCTGGTGCACGACGAGCGGGTGGTCGGCCGGGCGCGGCAGATCCTCGGCTCGGACGTGTACGTCCACCAGTCGCGGATCAACGTCAAGCCGGGGTTCGGGGCCAGCGGCTTCTACTGGCACTCGGACTTCGAGACCTGGCACGCCGAGGACGGCCTGCCGAACATGCGCACGGTGTCCGTCTCGATCGCCCTGACCGAGAACCACGACACCAACGGCGGCCTGATGATCATGCCGGGCTCGCACCGGACGTTCCTGGGCTGTGCCGGTGCGACGCCCGAGGACAACTACAAGAAGTCCCTCCAGATGCAGGACGCGGGCACGCCCTCGGACGAGGCGCTGACGGAGATGGCCTCGCAGTACGGCATCAAGCTGTTCACCGGCCGGGCCGGTTCGGCGACCTGGTTCGACTGCAACTGCATGCACGGCTCCGGCGACAACATCACGCCGTTCCCGCGCAGCAACGTGTTCATCGTGTTCAACAGCGTGGAGAACGCGGCGGTGGAACCGTTCGCGGCGCCGGTCCGCCGGCCCGAGTTCATCGCTGCCCGAGACTTCGAACCCGTCCGTTGAGCGTGGGCAGTACGCGGGCAAGCGGTCCGCACCGGCCGCCGAGAACTCGGGCCACGGCCCCCTGACCTGCTGGAACCGCCTGGACCCGCCCGCGCCTGTGGGCGGGTCCAGACATGTACGGCTGCCCATCGCGGCGGCGTGCCGGTTCAGTCGAGGGATGTCCGGACGTGGCGTCGAGAGCGTGGGGCATGTTGATGAAGACGGTGCCGGAGCGGATGGCGTGGGCCAGGCGGTGTGCGCGGGCGACGTCGCGGGTCCAGAGGGACGCGGCGAGGCCGAAGATCTCCTGACGGGCGATCCGCATGTCGTCGTGGACGTCGGTGAAGACCGTCGGGCGGTAGAAGAAGCCTGGGCGGTCGGGGACCGGGGCGCCGCCGGTGAGGAGCGTCGCTCCTTCTTCGATGCCGGTGCGTACCAGGGTGTCGACGGTGTTCCGGTGTTCCGCGGTCACCAGGGGGCAGAGTCGGGTGGCCGGATCGCTGCCCACGCCGACGGGGAGGGTCTCGGCGGCCTTCGCGAGGCGTTCGGCGAAGGCGTCGGCGATCGAGCGGTGGACGTAGAAGCGAGAGTACGCGGCGCACACCTGGCCGCTGTAGCAGAAGGCCCGTGCGCACAAGCTGCACACCGGCGCGGCGGTGTCCGAAGCCAACGGCGGCGCACCGCCGGCCTGACCGAGGCGGGCCGCCCTCCCGCCGGACCGCTTCCGCCTGCGCATCCGGCTGTACGCGTCAGCGAACACGCGGCGAACCGGGCCCCGTTCGTCACCACGCGGCACACCACCGGCGCCGGTCCGGACGGCACGCCCCGCCGCCCGATGCCGTCGTACGGACTGTGGCGGTCAGTTCGTCAGGACGTCCAGCAGGCGGTCCACGTCGGCGGGGGTGTTGTAGATGTGGAAGGCCGCGCGCAGGTTGCCGGCGCGGTCGGAGACCTCGATGCCGGCCCGGCTCAGCTCCGGCTGGCGGCCGCCGAGCCCGGGGACGGAGACGATCGCCGAGCCCGGCGCGGGTACGGGTTCGTGCCCGAGGGACGCGAGCCCGGCGCGGAACCGGTCGGCGAGAGCCACGTCGTGGGTGTGCACGGCGGTCACGCCGAGCTCCTCGACCAGATCCAGCGAGCGGCGCAGGCCCGCGCAGGTGAACAGGGCGTGAGTGAGGTCGAACCGCCGGGCGGAGTGGGCGAGTTCGGCGACCGGTCCGTAACAGCTGTCCCACGGCACCTCGGCCGCGACCCAGCCCGCGAGCACCGGGGTCAGCCCGCCGAAGTCCTCGGGGACCACCAGGAAGGCCGCGCCGTGCGGGCCCAGCAGCCACTTGAAGGCGACGGACGCGGTGAAGTCGTAGGCGTCGGCGTCCATCGGGAGCCAGCCGGCGGCCTGGGAGAAGTCGACGTACGTGCGGGCCCCGTGGGTGCGGGCGGCCTCGCGCAGTGCGGGCAGGTCGGCGATCCGGCCGTCCGCCGACTGGGCGGCGCTGACCGCGACCAGCGCGGTGCCAGGCCGGACGGACTCCGCGAGGCGCTCCAGCGGCACCGAGCGGACCTTGAGGTCGCCGCGGACGTGGAACGGGTTGAGTACGGAGGTGAAGTCGTCGTCCGCGGTGAGGACTTCGGCGCCGGGGGGCAGCGAGGCGGCGATCACGCCGGTGTGCGCGGCGACCGAGGCGCCCACGGCCACCCTGGTCGCCGGGACACCGGCGAGCCGGGCGTAGGCGGCCCGGCACGCCTCCACGTCCTCGTACAGCGAGATGATCGGCCGCCCTTCGGCCCGCAGCAGCGCCGCCTCGTGCAGGGCGGTCACGGTACGGGCGGGCAGCAGGCCGTTGCTGGCGGTGTTGAGGTAGATGCTCTTGGGGGTGAACTCGGCGCGGACGAGGCTCTCGAACGTCTCCGTGGTGTCCATGGGTCCACTCTGCGACCCGGGGCACCCCCCGTCCATTGCGAAGTTCTTGCAGGACCTGCCAAGGATCGCTTATGCATACGGCCTGACCTGCGTCTTCTCAGTTCTGCGGGACCGCGCACCCGTCCGGCCCGCAGGCCTCGGCACCGCCGTCGTCGATGAGCTTCAGCGGGGAGCGCGCGCCCCAGGCCTGGCTGAGCGCCTGGGTGAACACCTCGGCGGGCTGGGCGCCCGAGACGCCGTACTTCCGGTCGAGGACGAAGAACGGCACCCCGTTCGCGCCGAGCTCGGCGGCCTCGCGCTCGTCGGCGCGGACCTCGTCGGCGTAGGCGGCGGGGTCGGCGAGCACCGTGCGCACGGCCGCCTCGTCCAGCCCGGCCTGCACCGCGAGCTGAACGAGCCGGTCGGTGCCCTCACTGAAGACGGACCGCTCCTCGGCGAAGTTCGCCCGGTACAGGATCTGGATGAGCTGGTCCTGGCGGCCCTGCTCCTTGGCGAAGTGCAGCAGCCGGTGCATGTCGAAGGTGCTGCCGTGGTCACGGCCCCGGGTGCGGTAGTCGAGGCCCTCGGCGGCGGCCTGCGCGCCCAGGTTGTCCTCGCCCGCCTGGGCCTGGGCCTCGCTCATCCCGTACTTCTTGGTGAGCATGGCGAGCACCGGCTGGACATCGTCCTTGGCGCGGCCGGGGTCCAGCTCGAAGGAGCGGTGCACCACCTCGACCTCGTCACGGTGCGGGAAGGCGGCGAGCGCCTTCTCGAAGCGGGCCTTGCCCACGTAGCACCACGGGCAGGCGATGTCGCTCCAGATCTCGACGCGCATGTCTTCCGCTCTCCAGGTAGTCAGAGGTCTTCCAGTACCTGAACCTTCAACCAGTGTGCTTCATTCCCCGCCGACCGCATAGCGCAGGTACAGATGGTGGTCGCCCTCGGCGGGCGGGTTGTCCGGGTCCGGCACCCAGCCCAGACGGGCGTAGAAGGCCTGGGCCCGCCGGTTGTCGGCGTGCACGTCCAGGACGGCCGTCCGCTGCCCGTCGGCCTGCCACTGCTCCACGCAGGCGGCGTGCAGGGCACGGCCGACCCCGGCCCGCCAGCGCCCGGGGTCGACATGGAACTGGAACAGCTTGACCGTCCCGGCGGAGCCGCCCTCGGGGGCGCGGAAGGAGGCGACGGCGATGATCTCGCCCGCCTCGACCGCGCACAGCACCTGGCCGTCGGGGCGGCCCACGGCGCCCCGCCAGGCCGCCGTCCAGTCGATCCCGTCGTCCGGTAGGCCGTCCGGGTAGTACGTGGACCGGGCCCGGCGGTGCAGCGCGGCGATCTTCTCCGCCTCGGCGGGCAGCGCGGTCCGGATGACACGGGGTCCCTGCACGCGGTCACTGGTCATGCAGGGGAGGACGGGACCGGGCCCGTGCCGGTTCCGTCAGCTTCCGTCGCGCAGGTCGTCCGGCCAGCCGGGCCTGAACTCGATGTGGTCGTACGTCACCACACAGCCCTCGCCGAGCGGCGACTGGGTCATGAAGCCGACCAGCGCGGCGTCCGTCTCCTTCTCGCCGCCGAGCGTGAAGAGCCGGACGAACGTCCACTTCCGGGCGTCGCGGGAGGCGTGGAAAGCAAGTGCCCGGCCGGTGCGGCTGATGCGCAGCCAGACCGAACTGCCGTCCACCGTGAACGCGTTGGAGTCGTCGGAGTGTCCCCGGGTGACCACCGTGCAGACGGTGGGCACATCCGGGGAGTTCTCCAGGCAGAGCTTGGCCCAGGCCCGGTCGCCGACGTGGACGTACAGCACACCGGCGTCGAAGGCGGCGGCGAACCCGACGGTGACCCGGGCGATCAGCTGGAAGTCCCCTTCGGGCGCCCCCAGCAGCCGGGGCGCGTCCGAGGCGGGTTCCAGCGCCTCCCCGGTGGGCGGCACGAACCGGTCCTGCCGTGCCCCGGCCCACCCGGTGAGCACACCGTCCTCATAGAACCAGTGTCCGTCGGGCCCGTAGGTACGGAGGGGGAAAGGGAGTTCGGGAAGTTCCAGGTCCATGGTCGGATTGTGTCAGCAGAACTTTTCGAGGCACGCAGGGGCAGCCGCGCCCCGAAAGGGGCGCTGGGGGTCCCCCGGCCGAAGGCTGGGGGAGGAACTGCGCGAGCAACCACGGCGAACCGTCACCCGGCGACGCACCCCACGCCCCTGCGGCCCTACCGCTCCAGCACCCCGTTGAACCGCCGAGGAAGGCCCAGCGGGTTCTCGTCGCGAAGCTCCGCCGGCAGCAGAGCCGCCGGCGCCCCCTGGTACGCCACCGGCCGCAGCCACCGCTCGATGGCCGTACCGCCCACGGACGTGGACGTGGAGGTCGTCGCCGGGTACGGCCCCCCGTGCTGCTGGGCCGGAGCCACCGCGACCCCCGTCGGCCACCCGTTGACCAGCACGCGCCCGGCCAGCGGCGTCAGCTCCGCGAGGATCTCCGCCCCGAGCCCCTCCCCCGCGGCCTCCTCGGCGGAGACGTGCACCGTCGCCGTGAGGTTCCCCGGCAGCCGCGACAGCACCGCCGTCGCCTCGTCACGGTCCTCGTAACGCGCCACCACGGTCACCGGCCCGAAGCACTCCTCCAGGAGCAGGTCGTACGCGCCCGCCTGGGCCAGCTTGTCCGCCGCGACCGAGAGGAACCCCGCGCTGACGGTGTGCTCGCCGCCCGCCCCCGGCGTCACCGGGCTCTCCACCTCCGGGAGTTCGGCGCGCTCGGCGACCCCGGCGAGGAAGTTGTCCCGCATCCGGTGGTCGAGGAGCACGCCCGCGTCGGTGTCGCTGACCGCGTCCGTGAGGGACTTGACCAGCCCGTCCCCTGCGGCGCCCGACGGCACCAGCACCAGGCCGGGCTTCACGCAGAACTGCCCGACGCCCAGTGTCATCGACCCGGCGAGCCCGGTGCCGATCTCGCCGCCGCGTTCGGCGGCGGCGGCCTCGGTGACGAGGACCGGGTTCAGGGAGCCCAGTTCGCCGTGGAAGGGGATCGGGACCGGACGCGCCGCGGCGGCGTCGAAGAGCGCCCGCCCGCCGCGGACCGAACCGGTGAAGCCGGCCGCGGCGATCAGCGGGTGCCTGATCAGCTCGATACCGGCCTCGAAGCCGTGCACGAGACCGAGCACGGCCTCCGGGACGCCGTGCTCGGCGGCGGCCCGGCGCAGCACCTTCGCGACCAGCTCGGACAGCGCCGGGTGGTCGGGGTGGGCCTTGACGACCACCGGGTTGCCGGCGGCCAGCGCGCTCGCGGTGTCACCGCCGGCGACCGAGAAGGCGAAGGGGAAGTTGGACGCCGAATAGACGGCGACGACACCCAGCGGGACCTTGTAGCGTCGCAGGTCCGGGATGGGCGGGGTGGCGGTGGCGTCCGGGTGGTTGATGATGACGTCGAGGAAGGCGCCCTCGTCGACGATGTCCGCGAAGGCCCGCAACTGGTAGGCGGTGCGGGCGAGTTCGCCGGTGAGGCGGACCGGGCCGAGCGCGGTCTCCGCGTCGGCGGCCTCGACCAGCCGGTCCTTGGCCGCCTCGAGTCCGGCGGCGGCCGAGCGCAGGAAGGCGGCGCGGACGGTGCGGTCGGCGAGGGAGCCGCGTACCGCGTGCGCGGCCGTGACGACCGCGTCCACCTCCTCGGCTGTGGCCTCCACCGCAACCTGTTCGCGCTGCTTCCCGGTGCGCGGGTCGACACTCCAGACTGGTGCTGCTGCCACCGCGGGTCCCTCCATGAGTTGCGTTCTGCCGCAGTATCCGGGTCATTCACCAGGGATGTTCGATATACTGAACGCTGTCTCTGATGATGAATATGCTGTTGGAGACTATATCTTCGGTTTCCCGTCCAACGAAGGGGTCAAGGGCGATGGCGGCAGGCGAGACAGGCGGCGGGGCGCAGGTCAAGTCCGCGGTGCGGACCGTGGAATTGCTCGAGTACTTCGCCGGCCGCCCCGGTATGCACTCCCTCGCGGCGGTGCAGGAGGCCGTCGGATATCCCAAGTCCAGCCTCTACATGCTGCTGCGCACACTGGTGGAGCTGGGCTGGGTGGAGACGGACGCGACCGGCACCCGGTACGGCATCGGGGTGCGGGCGCTGCTGGTGGGCACGTCCTACATCGACGGCGACGAGGTGGTCGCGGCGGCCCGCCCGACCCTGGACCGGCTCTCCGACGACACCACGGAGACCATCCACCTGGCGCGTCTGGACGGCACCAACGTGGTCTACCTGGCCACCCGCCAGTCCCAGCACTACCTGCGGCCCTTCACCAGGGTCGGCCGCCGCCTCCCGGCGCACTCCACCTCCCTCGGCAAGGCGCTGCTCGCCACCCACACCGACGAGCAGGTCCGCAAGCTGCTGCCGGAGACGCTGCCCGCGCTCACCGAGCACACCCTCACCGACCGCGAGAAGCTCATCGAGGAGCTCCACCAGATCCGTGAGCAGGGCTTCTCGGTCGACCGCGAGGAGAACACGCTGGGCCTGCGCTGCTTCGGCGTGGCGATCCCCTACCGCACCCCGGCCCGCGACGCGATCAGCTGCTCGGTCCCGGTGGCCCGGCTGACCCCCGCCCACGAGCAGCTGATCAAGGACGCCCTCTTCGACGCCCGGGACCGGCTGACCCTGGCGACCCGGCGGCTCTGACCGCGTCCGCATGAGCGGACGATGAGAATTCCACCGCGACGGGAACGCACACCCCGCCTTTGCTCGTCTGTCTGGGCGGGATGAACAAGACGATCAGGCGGGCGTCCGTCTTCACACTGCTGCTCGTGCTCGCCCTGCTGGGCAGGGCGACATGGGTGCAGTTCTACGACGGTCAGGCCCTCGCGGACGACAAGTACAACCGGCGGAACGCGATCCAGACGTATTCGCAGCCGCTCGGGAACATCATCGTGGCCGGTGACGCGATCACCGGCTCGGTTCGGACGTCGGGCAGCGACCTCAAGTACAAGCGCACCTACACGGCCGGCAAGCTGTACGCGGCGGTGACGGGCTACGCCTCACAGAGCTATGCCCCGACCCAGTTGGAGGGCATCTACCAGGACCTGCTCAACGGCACCGACAACCGGCTGAAGACGGTGATGGACACGCTCACCGGACAGCGCGCCGACCCGGGCAACGTGATCACGACGATCGACCCGGGCGTCCAGAAGGCGGCCTACAAGGCGCTCGGCGACAAGAAGGGCGGGGCGGTCGCGATCGACCCGAAGACCGGCAGGATCCTGGCGGTCGTGTCCACCCCGTCGTACGACCCCGACACGCTCACCGACGCGAACACGGCGGGCGCGGCCTGGAAGTCGCTGAACGCCGACGCGGACAAACCGCTCACCAACCGGGCGCTGCGCCAGCCGCTGCCGCCGGGTTCGACGTTCAAGCTGGTGGTCGCGGCGGCCGCGCTGGAGGACGGGCTCTACAAGAACGTCAACGACAAGACGGTCAGCCCCGTCCCGTACACCCTGCCGGGCACCACGACCCCGCTGAAGAACGAGAGCACCTCGGCGCCCTGCGCGAACGCGTCGATCCGGGTGGCCCTCCAGTACTCCTGCAACAACGTCTTCGGCAAGATGGCCGTCGACCTCGGCCAGGACAAGGTACGGGCGATGGCCGAGAAGTTCGGCTTCGACGACGGCAAACTGGACATCCCCGTCCGGGCCTACGCCAGCGTCTACCCCAAGGACATGGACAAGGCCCAGACCGGTCTCTCCGGCATCGGCCAGTTCGACGTCACCGCGACCCCGCTCCAGATGGCCATGGTGTCAGCCGCCATCGCCAACGGCGGCAAGCTGGTCTCCCCGCACATGGTCTCCCAGATCACCGACAGCGGCGGAGACGTCCTCAAGAACTACGACGACGACACGAGCACCGAGGAGATCGTCAGCTCGTCCACGGCGGAGCAGCTCCAGTCCGCGATGCAGACGGTCATCGAGCAGGGCACGGGCACGAACGCGCGGATCGACGGGGTCACGGTGGGCGGCAAGACGGGCACCGCCCAGCACGGTGAGAACAACAGCAAGACGCCGTACGCCTGGTTCACGTCGTACGGCAAGTCGAACAGCACCGGCAAGGAGGTCGCGGTGGCGGTGATGGTCGAACAGTCGGACGCGGCACGGTCGGAGGTCAGCGGAAACGGCCTGGCGGCGCCGGTGGCCAAGGCGATGATGCAGGCGGCGCTGAAGTAGCCGCCCCGAGTGGGAACTGCGCGACCGGCCACGACGAACCCGCGGCCGATCGCGCGGCTTCCTACTTCACACCCAGCGCCTGCTCCACCGGATCGATCGCGAAGTACACCAGGAACAGCGCCGACACCACCCACAGCAGCCAGTTGACCTCCTTCGCCTTCCCCAGCACCGCCTTGATCACCACGTACGCCAGGAACCCGGCCCCGATGCCGTCGGTGATCGAGTAGGTGAACGGCATCGCGGCGATCGTCAGGAACGCCGGGATCGCGATCTCGTACTTGTCCCAGTCGATGTGCTTGACGTGGGTCATCATCAGGAAGCCCACGGCGATCAGCGCGGGCGCGGCGGCCTGGAGCGGCACGATGGTCAGCAGCGGGGTGAGGAACAGCGCCAGCCCGAACAGGCCGCCGGTGACCAGGTTGGCGAAGCCGGTCCGCGCGCCCTCGCCGACACCCGCCGCCGACTCGATGTACGCCGTGTTGGAGGAGGCCGAGCCGAGGCCGCCGGCCACCGCCGCCGCCCCGTCGATGAACAGCACCCGCCCGATGCCGGGCACCTGCCCCTTGTCGTCCAGCAGCCCGGCCTCCGCGCTGATGCCGACGATCGTGCCCATGGCGTCGAAGAAGTCGGACAGGATCAGGGTGAAGACCAGCAGTACGGCGGTGAGGACACCGGCCTTGGCGAAGCCGCCGAACAGGCTGAAGTGACCGACGAGCCCGAAGTCCGGCGCCGCCACGATCTTGTCGGGGACCTTCGGCGTGGTCAGGCCCCAGCTCTTGATGTCGGCGACCGAGTTGATGACGATCGCCACGACGGTCATGGTGACGATGCTGATCAGGATCGCACCCTTCACCTTGCGGGCGACCAGCGCGATGGTCAGGAGCACGCCGGCACAGAAGACGAGGACGGGCCATCCCGTGAGCCGGCCCACGGCGCCCAGCTGTACCGGCACGGTCGTGTCCGCGGCGTCCGGGATCCGGCTGACGAAGCCCGCGTCGACGAAGCCGATGAACGCGATGAACAGGCCGATGCCGACGCCGATCGCCTGTTTCATCTGCTGCGGGATGGCGTTCATGATCGCCTCACGCAGTCCGGTCACCACGAGCACACAGATCAGCAGGCCTTCGAGGACGACCAGGCCCATCGCGTCGGACCAGCTCATCAACGGCGCCAGCTGGAAGGCCACCACGGCGTTGAGGCCGAGCCCGGCCGCGATGGCGAGCGGGAGGTTGCCGCCGACACCCATGATGATCGTCATCACGCAGGCCACCAGCGCGGTGGCGGTGGCGAGTTGCCCGGTGTCGAGGGTGTGGCCGAACTTGTCCTTGGCGCTGCCGAGGATGATGGGGTTCAGGACGAGGATGTAGGCCATCGTGAAGAACGTGGCGAAGCCGCCGCGTATCTCCCGGCCGAAGCTGGACCCCCGTTCGGAGATCCTGAAGAACCGGTCGACGCCGTTCCCGGCAGGCGGCGCGGCGTCTCTCGGCCGGTCCACCTTCTGTGTATCGGACATGCTCGTACTCCTGAGCGTCGGTGTGCGGATGCTGGCTGGATTGTTCCCGCGTTGAACGGGTTTCAGGTTTTCCTCGTGTTACGGAATCGGACGTATGCACACCGAACCCCCGCACCAGGCACACCAAACGATCACTGCTACGCTCCGTTTCTCGCCGGAACGTTTTTTCGGAGGTCACACGTGGGCACAGTCGTCGACGACGCCGCCTCCGTGGAGTTCCACGCCTTCTTCGACCGCCACTACGCCGAACTCTCCCGGCTGGCCCATCTGCTGACCGGGGAGGCCGACGCCGCCGACGACCTCGCGGCCGACGCGCTGCTCGCGCTGTGGCACCGCTGGGACCGGGTGCGCGCGGCCGACCACCCGGTGGCCTACGCCCGGGGCGTCGTCGCCAATCTGGCCCGCACCCGCGTCCGCAGCGCCGTGCGTGAGCGGCGCCGGGTCGCCCTGTTCTGGTCGCACCGCGAGGAGCGCACCGAGAACCCGGACGTCGCCGGAGTCGTGGACGTCCAGGGGGCGTTGCGTCGCCTGCCCTTCCGCAAACGGGCGTGTGTGGTCCTCCGGCACGCGTTCGACCTGTCGGAAAAGGACACCGCGCTCGCCCTGGGGATCTCGGTGGGTACGGTGAAGAGCCAGACGTCGAAGGGCATGGCCGAACTGCAGAAGCTGCTCGGTGAGCAGGGCGTTCCGCAGCGGGTGCACGCGTCGATGGCACCGCGCGCCGGCCAGAGCGGAGGAAGGAACCGATGAGGCAGCAGGACGTGCACGACGAGCTGCGCGCCCGGCTGCACGAGGCGGCCGAGGCTCACGAACCCGACCGCGCCCGCATCCTGGCCCGGATCGAGCGGGGCATGGCCCCGGAGAGCCGCCCCGGCCATCGCGCCACCCTGCCGCCGGTGGTCGGCTGGATCCGGGTGGTGAGCGCCACGGCCGCGGTCGCCGCGGTCCTCGGCGTCGGCGGCTACGCGGTCGCCTCGGCCGTGAAGCCCACCCCCACCGAGAAGACGGTCGCGGTCTCCCCCACGCCCTCCGCCTCCCCGGACGCGACCAGCCGCCCGCCGTCCCACCCGGCGGCCCCGCCGGCGCCCGCCACACCCTCGACGCCCTCCTCCGGGCCGAGTCCGACGCCGTCCTCCTCCCCGAAGGCCACCGCGCCCGTCGCGACGGGCGAGCGGGACGGCCCGCTGTGGTCGGAAGGCTCGGTGGACCCGCACAGCAACGACTTCTGGGCGCAGTCCGACGTGACCCTGAAGACCACCGTCCGACTGACGTCTCTGACGGTGCGGTTGCAGGTGGCCCAGACCGGCGGGGTGTCGAACACCGGAGCCTGGCGCTCGCTGCCGGAGACCGACTTCACCCAGACGGCGGCCGAGCAGGACGGCTTCCTGGTCTACACGTGGACGCTGAAGCCGGGCCGCGAGGTCGCCGTCGGCGACTGGGTGTTCGCGGGCCAGTACAACCACCGGCAGGGCGGCCGCAACGCCGAGGACGACACGTACACGATCACCGGCGGCGACACGACCGGCAAACGGTACGCGCTGGCCGGCGACTTCGCGACCCGCACCGGCACCGGGGGCGGCTCGTAGACACCGGACGCAGACGACCGGAGCGAAACGGGCCGGGGGGCCGCCCCGGCCCGTTTCTGGCTACGACACGAAGTACGTCGGGTTCGGCAGCTTGTACGTGCGGTCCGCGTAACCGCCGTCGAGGTCCGAGTACTGGTCGCCGAGGTTGGCGACGATGTCGTACCCGAGGTCCTTCTCGATGTGCTCGCGGGTGCCGGACTTGTACTGCACCGTGGTGCAGTTCCAGGTGCCCGGGGTGGCGCAGGCGCTCAGGTAGGACGGCGGGGCGGCCTTGTCCTTGAGGAACATGTGGGCGGCGTCGAGGTTGACGTCGGCACCGATCTTCTTCAGGTTCTCGACGGCGGCGGCGCGCTGCGCCTCGCTGAGACCGGAGTTGTAGAAGACCTCGACGCCCTTGCTCTGCGCGTACCGGACCAGCTCGGCACTGCCGAAGACGCCGGGCCGGTCGGCCTTGTTCACGTAGTCGGCCCAGGTGGTGCCGTTGTACGTGTAGTTGTAGCGCTTCTCGTAGTCGAGGCTGAGCAGCAGCGTGTCGTCGATGTCGAAGACCACCGCGGGCTTCTCGCCGTGGCGGTGCGCCTTGCGCGCCGCCTTGTCGATCTGGCGCTCGACGGCCGCGTCGATGCGCGCCAGGTCCTTGGCGTACGGGCTGTCCGGGGACGCCTGGTACACGCCGTTCGCGTCGGCGGTGGTGCCGTAGTACGTGTCGATGTCCTTCACCAGGAGCCCGATGTTGTAGGGCTCGTGGGTGGAGTTCGCCGTCGACTGGCCGGCGGTGGCGGCACCGGCGCCGTAGAGGGCGCCTCCGGCGACGGCACACGAGGCGACGACCGCCGCGATCCGAAGTGACTTATTCATGACAGGAGTTCTACGCGCGTCACCCGGGTGGGCGCGAGACCCGTTGCCCGATCGATATCTCGTCGGCGGGCAAAAACCGGGTCAAGCGCCCTGGGCGGTTCAGTTCATCGTCGCGCCGATGGTCGTACTGCCGGTGGTCAGGAAGGTCGTCGCGGGCAGCGAGCCGTCCGACTGGCGGGCGTTGTACGCCGTCGAGGCGTCCGTCGACTTGAAGGCGGGGGTGCTGACGCCGCTGTCCCAGTTGTTGCCCGCGGAGACCGCGGAAGAGCCCTTGGAGACGGAGCCGCCGCCGTTGCTCACGGCGAGGTTCTTGCCGAGGCGGGCCGCGCTGGTGGCGAAGTAGTAGCCCCACTTGGAGTTGGCGTAGGCGGTGGTGCGGTTGATGACGATCGCACCGGTGTTGGAGTTCTCGGTGAACCCGTTGCCCGCGTTGCCCCAGGCGGCCGAGTTGTTGACGACGTGGGCGACGGTGACGCCGTTGCCGCCGAGCTTGAAGCCGTTGCCGTTGCCCTCGAAGGCGGAGTCGCCCCAGCGGTTGACGCCGTTGCCGAAGGACCAGGTGTGCTCGATGGTGACCGGTGAGGAGAAGGACCAGAGGTCGATCCCGTCGTCCGAGTTGTTGTACAGCCGGGCGCCGGTGACGAGGTTGCCGGTGCCCGAGCCGAACTTGATGGCGACGCCGTCGGCGTTCTGGCCGTGCTCGGCGGCGTCGTAGTTGCCGTAGCTGTCCAGGTTCTTGACGGTGTTGTTCACGGTCCCGTCGCCGGTGAGGGTGAAGCCGGAGTCGCCGCCGTCGATGGTCTTGATGTCGGACCAGTTGGTGCCGGTGCAGGACTGGCAGACGACCGCGCTGTCCGGGGAGTTCTGGAAAGTGATGTGGGAGACGTTCCAGTAGTCCGCGGTCAGCTTGAAGATCCAGGAGCCGGAGGGCAGCGACGAGCCGTCGATCTTCACCGTCTCCGAGCCGTACGCGGTGAGCGTGACCGGCGCCGAGGACGTGCCGTTGACCGTGGACTGGAGGGTGGCCGTCGGGTAGTAGGTGCCGCCGCGGACCTGGATGACCTCGCCCGCGGTGGCGTTCTTGACGGCGTTGGACAGGTCGGTGGAGTTGCTGACCACGACGGTCGCCGCGTGCGCCGGGGTGGCGGCCACGGCGAGTCCGAGCGACGCCGTGGTCACGGCGAGTGCGGTGAGGGTGCTGAGTCGACGCATGACGTGCGGGTCCTTTCGTCGATCAGGAGAAGGGGATCTGTCGGGGTGTCCAGTCGCCGAGATAGCTCGCGGGGGTGTGCGACGCGGCCTCGGCGTCGGTGAGCTGGGGCCGGTTCCCGGGGACGGTGATCACCGCGCCCGGCCCCGAGTTGCGGTACTCCGCGAACCGCATGGACTGCCAGGGATAGGCGTCCCGCATGTTCGTGTAGGGCGCGACGGGGTCGATCCCGGGGCCGATGAGACTGTCCCGC
>NZ_JBEYFC010000084.1:0-25141 GCF_040634175.1 Streptomyces sp. NPDC007162 | reverse complement strand
TTGTCGGCCCACCCGGCGTTCGCGCGTCCGCTAGCTGTCGGCCCTGCGCAGCGTCACCCCCGCTCCCACCGCGGCCGCCACCAGCAGAACCGCCCCCGCGATCGCCGCCCCCTGCATCCCGCTGGTGAACGCCTCCCGCGCGGTGGCCAGCAGGGACTCACCGGCCCGGCCGGGCAACCCCGCCGCCGCGACCAGCGCGCCGCTCAGCGTCTCGCGGGCCCCCGCCGGAGCCGTGGCCGGCATCTCGTGGCGGTAGACCGCGGTGCCTATCGACCCGAGCACGGCCATGCCGAGCGCCCCGCCGAACTCCGCGCCGGTCTCCAGCAGCGCGGAGGCCGTGCCCGCCCGTTCCACCGGTGCTCCGCCCATCGCGAGGTCGGTCAGCTGGGACATGATCGCCACCATCCCGCAGGCGAGCACCCCGGCCCCGGTCAGCACCAGCCACAGCGAGTCGGTGCCGAGGAGGGCGAGCAGCACGAACCCGGCCGCCATCGCCGCGAAGCCGCCGGCGACGACGTACCCCCGGTCCACGCCCCGCTGCACCAGCTGTGCGGTGAGAGGCCCCGCGACCCCGATGAACACCGAGGGGACCAGGCTCCACAGCGCGGCCGCGAGCGGACTCATCCCGAGGACCGCCTGGAGGTACTGCGTGGTGTAGATCGCCGAGCCCATCATGGCGAGCGAGGCGACGAGGTTCAGGACCAGCGCCGGGGTGAAGCCGCGGCCCCTGAGCAGCGCGGGCGGGATCAGCGGGGAGTCGGTGGTGCGCTGGCGGTGGACGAAGAGCGCCGCGAAGAACAGGCCGACGGTGACCGAGACGACGTACAGCGGGTGCCAGCCCTCCGAGGGGATCTCCTTGACGCCGTAGATCACGGGGAGCACGGCGGCCATCGAGAGCGGGACGCTCAGCCAGTCGAGGCGGCCGGGGGAGGGGTTGCGGGACTCCGGGAGCAGGACCGGGCCGAGGAGCAGGAGCAGGGCCATCGCCGGGAGGTTGACCAGGAAGACCGACCCCCACCAGAAGTGCTCCACGAGGATCCCGCTCATCACCGAGCCGAGCGCGATCCCACCCGTCATCACCCCGGACCACAGGCCGATCGCCTTCGCGCGCTGGCCGGGGTCGGTGAACATCGTGCGCAGCAGGGCCATCGTCGACGGCATCAGGGTCGCGCCGCCGATGCCGAGGACCGCGCGGGCGGCGATCAGGGTGCCTGCGCTGTCCGCGTACGCGGCGAGCAGTGAGGCGCCGCCGAAGGCCGCGGCGCCGAACAGCAGGAGGCGCCGGCGGCCGATGCGGTCGCCCAGCGCGCCCATCGTCATCAGCAGCCCGGCCAGGACGAAGCCGTAGATGTCCAGGATCCACAGCTGCTGGGTGCCGCTCGGCCTGAGGTCGGCGCCGATCGCCGGGAGGGCGAAGTAGAGGACCGAGACGTCCATCGAGACCAGCAGCAGCGGCAGCATCAGTACGCCGAGTGCGGTCCATTCGCGGCGGCCCGCCGGTGCGGGGGCGGTCGTGCTCTTCGGGTTCGTCATGCCGACGAATGTACGGGCGTCTTAAACGCTTGTCTAGAACGCTTGTATAAGTCATCCGTCTAGGACGTCTGTATGGATCCGGGGGTAGGCTGGTCCGCATGGGACACCGTGAGGATCTGCTGGACGGCGCCAAGCGCTGCCTGCTGGAGAAGGGGTTCGCGCGGACGACGGCGCGCGACATCGTCAGGGAGTCGGGGACCAACCTCGCCTCCATCGGCTACCACTACGGCTCCAAGGACGCGCTGCTCGCCCAGGCCTACATCGCGCTGGTGGAGGAGATGTCCTTCGAGGGCGACGGCGCCGGACTCACCAGCGTGCCCGGCTCGCTCGAACGGTTCCGCGAGGTCTGGTCGAACATCGTCGCCACCATGCGCGAGCCCGGCACGATGTGGCGGCTCAGCGTGGAGGTGGTGGCGATGGGCGACCAGCTGCCCGAGGTGCGCGACCAGCTGGCGCGCGCCCAGCGCGAGGGCGGCCGGGGACTGACCGCGCTGCTGATGGGCGTGCCGGAGGACGAGATCTCCGACGAGACCGCCGACACCCTCGGCCGTTTCTACATGACCCTGATGTCCGGCCTGATCTCCCAGTGGACCTTCGACCCGAAGACCGCACCCGACGGCGACACCCTCACCGAGGGTCTGCGGCAGATCATCGCGGCCGCCAACCGGATCTGACCACGGGTCCCCAGCCGGCCCGGCCGGCTACAGCCGGGCCCCCTTGAGCGCCATGTGCAGCAGCAGCCGGTCCTCGCCGTCGTCCAGGTCGAGGCCGGTCAGCTGTTCGACGCGGGACAGGCGGTAGTACAGGGTCTGCCGGTGGATGCCGAGCGCCGCGGCCGTACGCCCCGCCTGGCCCGCGCAGTCCAGGTAGACCTCGGCGGTCCTGGCCAGTTCGCGGTGGGCCGGGGTGAGCAGCGGGGCCACGGCCGGGTCGCGGGACGCCTCCGGCGGCAGCGAGGTCAGCAGCCGGTAGGGGCCGATGCGCGCCCACTGCGCCACCGGGCCGAACCGGGGTTCCGCCAGCGCGGCGCGGGCGGCCGCGGCGGCCTCCTGCCAGACCGCGCCCAGCTCGGCCAGCCCGGTCCTGGCCTCGCCCACCCCCGCGACCGACGCCGGCACCACCGGGCCCGCGGCGAACCCCGCCGCCACGGCCGCAGCCGTCCGTGCCCCGGCCCCGCGCGCCGCCGCCGATCGGGCCTCCCGGGCCTCCTCCGCCTCCTTGAGCAGCCTGGCCGCCGCCGCCAGGGCGGGCGCGGCCACCTGGGTGCTGCGCAGCCGGACCAGTACCGCCAGGCTGTGCCCCGTCGCCCCCCACGGCAGCGTGCACAGCGCGGTCGCGTGCGGGACCGTGCGCGGGGACGGGGCGTCGTCCGGGTCGGCCGACGGCCAGGGGGCGACACAGACCAGCGTGTGCGGGCCGTCGCCGCGCGTCCCCAGAGCCGTACGCAGCTCGGCCACCGCCATGTCCTGCTGCCAGCCCCGCTCCGCGACCAGCACCGCCCGTAGCTCGCGGCTGAGCCCCGCACCGGCCTGCGCCTCGTCCGCGAGCAGCGCGCCGATCCGCTCGGCCACCCCCATGGCAGCGGCCAGCTGGGCGTCGGTCGGGCCGGGATCGCCGTCCAACAGCCAGACGTAGCCGAGGACGACACCCCGATGGCGTACCGGCAGGCAGATCCTTCCCCGGTACACCCCCGCCTCCGGGGTCGGCGGGATCCGGACCGGACCGGTCGCCCGGGTGATGCCGAAGCCCTCGAACCAGGCACGGACCGCCGCAGTGGAGCGCCGGGTCAGGATCGAACGGGTGCGGACCGGGTCCAGGGCGGACGGGTCGAGGTCGCCCTCACTGTCGTACGCCCCGAAGGCGATCAGCTCGAAGTCGCGGTTCTCCAGGGTCGCGGGGGCGCCCAGCAGCTCCGAGATCTCGTCGACCAGCTCCTGGTAGTCACCCTTGGATTCCGACGTCACCCGGGCATTCTCCCGCAATCCGCGGATGCCTTCATACATCTGTCTGAGATCTCCGGCACGGATGCGTGACAGCTGTCGATGGCCGACGATCGAAGAGATCCCTACCTTTCACGGTGGTTCCCCGTGCCGTGTCCACATCGTCGGATCGCGGCATTCCGGCATGTGTTGTGGAGGTGCCCCGTGCTGGGTCCCGTGATTCTCGCCGCGTCGCGCAGCGACCGGATGCGTCGCCTGATCTCGGCGGCCCCGGTGACGAAGCAGGTCGTCGACCGCTTCATCCCCGGTGAGACGGTCGGTGACATCGTCCCGGTCATCGAAGAGCTCACGGGCCGCGGCCTGGAGCTGACGATGGACGTCGTCGGTGAGGACATCACCACCCCCGGGCAGGCCGCCGCCGCCCGGGACGCGTACCTGGCGCTCGTCGAGCACCTGCGCACACTGGGCCTGGGCGAGCGCGTCGAGATGTCGGTCAAGCTGTCCATGTTCGGCCAGGCGCTTCCGGGCGGCCACGAGCTGGCCCTCGCGAACGTCCGGCCCGTCGTCGAGGCCGCCGCCGCCATCGGTACGACCGTCACCCTCGACGCCGAGGACCACACCACCCTCGACTCGATGTTCGCCATCCACGAGGAACTGCGGAAGGACTTCCCGGGGACCGGCTGCGTCATCCAGGCCTACCTCTTCCGCACCGAGGCCGACGCCCGCCGCCTCGCCGCGGCGGGCAGCCGGGTCCGCCTGGTCAAGGGCGCCTACAAGGAGCCCGCCGAGGTCGCCCACCAGCAGAAGAGCGAGATCGACAAGGCGTACGTGCGGGTCCTGCGCACCCTGATGGAGGGCGAGGGGTACCCGATGGTCGGCTCCCACGACCCGCGCCTGATCTCCATAGCCCAGGAACTCGCCCGGCGCGCCGGACGCAAGCCCGACGAGTACGAGTTCCAGATGCTGTACGGCATCCGCAGCGACGAACACCTCAGGCTCGCCGCCGAGGGCCATCGGATGCGCGTCTACACCGCCTACGGCACCGACTGGTACGGCTACTTCATGCGCAGGCTGGCGGAGAAGCCGGCGAACCTGCGTTTCTTCCTGCGCTCGATGGTCAGCAAGGGCTGAGACCCCCCGCTCGACAAGCCTCATCACCCGCTCACGTACAAGGAGTTACGGATCCCATGGACGCTGTGACCCAGGTCCCCGCCCCCGTCAACGAGCCGGTGCACGGCTATGCCCCCGGCTCGGCCGAGCGCACCCGCCTGGAGGCGAAGCTCAAGGAGCTCGCCGAGAACCCGATCGAGCTGCCGATGACCATCGGCGGTGAGAAGCGGCTCGGCGGCGGCGAGCCCTTCCAGGTGGTGCAGCCGCACCACCACAAGTCCGTCCTCGGCACCGGCCGCCACGCCACCCGGCAGGACGCGCAGGACGCCATCGACGCCGCTCTCGCCGCCGCGCCCGCCTGGCGCGCGATGTCCTTCGACGACCGCGCCGCGATCATCCTGCGCGCCGCCGAACTGCTCTCCGGCCCCTGGCGCGAGACCCTCGCCGCCTCGACCATGCTCGGCCAGTCCAAGACCGTCCAGCAGGCCGAGATCGACACGCCCTGCGAGCTGATCGACTTCTGGCGGTTCAACGTCCACTACGCCCGCCAGATCCTGGCCGAGCAGCCCCCGGCCAACTCGCCGGGCGTGTGGAACCGCATGGACCACCGCCCTCTGGAGGGCTTCGTCTACGCGATCACGCCGTTCAACTTCAGCGCCATCGCGGGCAACCTGCCGACGGCCCCCGCCCTCATGGGCAACGTCGTCGTCTGGAAGCCGTCGCCGACCCAGACCCACGCGGCCGTCCTGCTGATGCGGCTGCTGGAGGAGGCCGGTCTGCCCAAGGGCGTCATCAACCTGGTCACCGGGGACGGCATCGAGGTCTCCGAGGTCGCCCTGACCCACCGGGACCTGGCCGGCATCCACTTCACCGGCTCCACCAAGACCTTCCAGTACCTCTGGAAGACGGTCGGCAACAACATCGAGAAGTACCGCACCTACCCGCGTCTGGTGGGCGAGACCGGCGGCAAGGACTTCCTCGTCGCCCACCCGAGTGCCGACCGGGCCGTCCTCAAGACCGCCCTGACCCGCGGTGCCTTCGAGTACCAGGGCCAGAAGTGCAGCGCGACCTCCCGCGCCTACCTCCCGGCGTCCATCTGGAATTCCGGCTTCCGCGAGGAGTTCGCCGCCGAGGTCGACCACCTGACCATGGGTGACGTCACCGACCTGTCGAACTTCGTCGGCGCCGTGATCGACGAGCGTGCCTTCGCCAAGAACAAGGCCGCGATCGACCGCGCGAAGACCGACCCGACCTGCGAGATCGTGGCGGGCGGCTCCTACGACGACTCGGTCGGCTGGTTCGTCCGCCCGACGGTCGTCGTCTGCGACGACCCGGAGAACGAGGTGTTCCGCACCGAGTACTTCGGCCCGTTCCTCGCCGTGCACGTCTACGAGGACGACAAGTACGACGAGATGCTGACCCAGATGGAGTCGGTGTCGGACTACGCGCTCACCGGCTCGGTCATCTCCAACGACCGCGCGGCCGCCGCGTACACGATGGAGAAGCTCCGCTACGCGGCCGGCAACTTCTACATCAACGACAAGTCGACCGGTGCCGTCGTCGGCCAGCAGCCCTTCGGCGGCGGCCGGGCCTCGGGCACCAACGACAAGGCAGGCGCCCCGCAGAACCTGCTGCGCTGGACCCTGACCCGGGCGATCAAGGAGACCCTGGTCCCGCCGACCGACTACACGTACCCGCACATGGGCTGACCCCCGCCCTCACTCCACCCGGGCACGGGGCGGGAAGCCTGACCCACGAGCAGGCTTCCCGCCCCGTTCCCACGGCCGGAACAGGGCCCACAGCCCGGCCTGGTCCGAGCTGCCCGGCGCCGCCGACAGGATCACGATCTTCAGTTCCGAATCGCCGTCCGTGAGGACGTCGCAGTCCACCTCCACCGGCCCGACCTCCGGATGCTCGACCGTCTTGCGGTCCTCGCGGTGGGCGGCCACCGTGCCGTCCGCCCAGAGCCGGGCGAACCGCTCGTTGCCGCCGGCCAGTTCGCGGATCAGCCCGGCCAGCCGGGCGTCGTGCGGGAAGCGGCCGGTGGCCCGGCGCAGGTCCGACACGATCGCGCGGTCGGAGTCGTCGCCGTTCGCCACCCGCACCGGCCACGCCGAGAGCCGGGCCGCCTCGCCGCCCACCGGGAACCGCTCGCGGGCGAGGCTGCGCAGCTGTGGCGGAACGTCCGACGGGTCGCCGAGCAGCGCGGCCCAGGCGGGGTTCCAGCACAGCAGCTGCCAGTGCGCGGTGAACACGCCTACCGCGACATCGCCGAGCCGGTTCAGCACGCGGTGCACGCCCGGTGGGAGGCGGTCCGGGATCGGACCGTCGTCCGGGGGCAGCAGCCCGGCCATGCGGTAGAGGTGCTCACGCTCGGTGCGGGTCAGCCGCAGGGCGCGGGCGAGGGCGGCGACCACCTGTCCGGAGGGCGCCGTGGCCCGGCCCTGCTCCAGGCGGACCACGTAGTCGACGGACACCCCGGCGCGTTCGGCGAGTTCCTCGCGGCGCAGTCCCGGTGCCCGCCGGGCGGGGCCGACCGGCAGTCCCAGGTCCGACGGTGACAGCCGCTCCCGCCAGGCTCGGATGGTGGTACCCAGGTCGGTCGTCGTTTTCCCGGTCATGTCCGCCATCCTGCCTCCTCGGCGATCCTGGTACCGCCGTTCCTACGGTCGGGGCGTCCCTGGCAGCGCATCCGCACCGGGCGCAGGATCGACCCATGACCATCACCTTCATCACCGGAGCCAACAAGGGTCTCGGCCGGGAGACCGCCCGCCGTCTCGTCGAGCTCGGCCACACCGTGCTCCTCGGGGCCCGCGACCCGGAGCAGGGCGCCGCCGCGGCCGACGCGCTCGGGGCGCGGTTCGTGCGGATCGACGTCACCGACGACGCCTCGGTCGCCGCCGCGGCCGCCGACGTCGCCGCCCGCGAGGGCAGGATCGACGTCCTGGTGAACAACGCCGGTATCGCGGGACCGCACGCCGACCCGGCCGAGCTCACCGCGGCCGACGCGCTCGCCGTCTTCGACGTCAACCTCTTCGGCGTCATCCGCACGACCACCGCGTTCCTGCCGCTGCTGCGCAGGTCGGCGGACCCGGTCGTGGTCAACGTCAGCAGCGGGCTGGGGTCGGTCGCCGTCACCCACGACCCGGACCGCGTCGAGTCCACCGTCGTGGCACCGCTGTACAACTCCTCCAAGGCGGCCCTGGTCATGCTCACCACCCAGTACGCCAAGGCCTTCAAGGACGTCCGCGTCAACGCCGTCGACCCCGGCTACACGGCGACCGACCTCAATGCCCACAGCGGCCCGCAGACCGTCACCGAGGGCACCGACGCGATCGTCCGACTCGCCACCGAACCGGCCGGCGCCGGCACCGGCCGGTTCATCGACCGGCACGGCCCGGTCGCCTGGTAGCCGCCGCGCGGTCCGTTGAAAGGCCTGCTCGGAGCCGTCCGGCCGACCTCGCCGTCTCAGATAGTAGGAAGTCCGAGTAATTGTGCAGACAGAAGCGGGCCGCTCCCTTACTTTTGTAGGAGCCGAACGTCTCGCTCGATCAAGCGAATGGCGGTCGTGAGCCGGGCCCCGTGCAGGCAACCCCTGCGGCCCGTGCTCCCCGCCCCTTCCGGCGTCTCGTAACCCCCCTGCCGTACTCCACGTATGCCGAAGGAGTCGATTCCCATGGCCGAGACGACCGTCCGCCGCCGAGTCCGCCACGTGTCCCGCACGAGCGACTCCGAGCGCAAGAACGCAGCCGCCGCCCTCCAGCGCGCCCTCGACCGCCGTGACAACGGCGGCGAGACCGGCCACTGACCGGCAGCGGTCCCCCTGATCGGGAGCCGCACCCGCACGGGGTACGGCGCGGCCGGGACAGCCGCGCCGTACTCCGGGATCAGCCGCCGCGCCGGATCTCGAAGTGGTCGATCCGGGCCCCGTTCTGGGCCAGCGCCGACACCTTCAGCCGCGGGGTGCCACCCGCCTCCGCCTCGACCTTGAGGAAGGAGAAGCCGGTGTACCGCACCCGCGACCACTCCACCGTCTCGGCCGCGTTGTGCTGTCCTTCGGCCCAGTGGAAGCTGTCCACCACGTCGTGCCGGGTGATGTGCCCCTCGTAGCTGTCCCGCACCCCGGACGGGAACGAGTACAGGGCCCGCCCGCCGCCGCCCGCCGTGACGTGGACGATTCCGTCCCGGGTCGGGTCGGTCGACCCGCCGACCGGGACCGCGCGGCCGACCCGGCCGTCCTGCACCGCGTCGGTGCGCTCGTACACGTGGTTGTGCCCGTTGATCACCAGGTCCACCTGGTACCGGGCGAACAACGGCAGCCACGCCGCCCGGATCCCGCCGTCGGAGGCGTGCGAGGACGTCGAGTACGCGCAGTGGTGGAAGAAGACCACGACGAAGTCCACCTCCCCGGCCGCCCGCAGCTCCTTCAGCTTCCGCTCCAGCCATGCCGTCTGCCGGCCGCCGCTGTAGCCGAGGTTGGCGGGTATCTCGTACGATACGTCGTTCGCGTCCAGCGCCACGAAGCCGACGTTGCCGTAGGTGAACGCGTACACGCCCGGTGCCCCGTGCGCATCGAAGCCGTTGTCCGGGAGGGCGAAGCGGGCGTACTGGCCGCCGTAGCCGTCGGGGGAGTACCAGGCCTCCATGTCGTGGTTGCCGGTCGTCACCATCCACGGCACCGACCGCGCCACCGGGTCGTTCTGCTTCAGGAACCGGTCCCACTCGCGGGCGTCGTAGCCGTCCGAGGTCTTCCCGGTGCCGTTGCCGTCGGCGTAGCAGATGTCCCCCGCGTGCAGGTGGAAGGCCGGGTCCTGCTTCAGCAGCGCGGTGTCGCTCGCCCGGCCGGCCTGACCGACGCCCTGGTCGCCGAAGGCCGTGAACACGAACCGCTCCGGGCTCGCGGGCGCCGTGCGCAGGGGCGTGACGGCGGAGCGGTGGTCCGGGGCGGCCGGGTCCCAGCCCTCGTGGCCGACGCCGTAGTAGTAGGTGGTGCCGGGGGCGAGGCCGTCCACCGCCGCGTGCAGGTAGTACTGCTCGACCACCGGGCGCACGCCCTGCACCCCGGGCGTGCGCAGATGCCGTACCTCCGCGTCCACGCGCCGGGTCAGGTCGTCCGGCCGGGTGCCGATCCGGACGAACGGCCTGCGGACGGGGGAGGGCACCTGCCAGGAGATCCGCATCTGCCGCTTCGGGTCGGCGCCGAAGGCGAGATGGCGTCCGAACGGCGGGACCGCCGCGCCCCGGACCGCCGAGGTGGCCGGTGCCGGACTCGCCGACCTCCCCGCGCAGCCGGCCAGCAGACCGCCGCCCGCCACCGCGCCCGCCGTCACCAGGGTGCGGCGGCTCACCAGCCGGGTGCGCAGATACTCGTACTGCTCGGCCATGCTCATCCGGGCGGCGAGCCGTGGCGGAATACCGAAGTCGGGGACGTCCATGCCGCAAAGATGCCCAGCACACGTCAACAACCGCCATACACACGGGTGAACGCCGGGCGACGGGACGAGCGGTCCCCCGATCGGGTGTCCGTATGGCGGACGCCGTGTGTCATCCCATGGGACGAGGAGTAGGGTGCCGGGCATGTCTCGCAGCATCGATCTCGCAGTGATCCCCGGTGACGGCATCGGGCAGGAAGTCGTGGCCGAAGGCCTCAAGGTCCTCTCCGCCGTCCTCCCGCAGGATGTGAAGCTGGAGACCAAGGAGTTCGACTTCGGCGCCCGGCGCTACCACGCCACCGGTGAGACCCTCACCGACGCCGACCTCGACGCGCTCAAGCAGCACGACGCCATCCTGCTGGGTGCGATCGGCGACCCGAGCGTCCCGTCCGGCGTCCTGGAGCGCGGCTTCCTGCTGAAGCTCCGCTTCGCCTTCGACCACCACGTCAACCTGCGTCCGTCGAAGCTCCTCCCCGGTGTCGCCACCCCGCTGGCCGGCGAGCCGGAGATCGACTTCGTCGTGGTCCGCGAGGGCACCGAGGGCCCGTACACCGGCAACGGCGGCACCATCCGCAAGGGCACCGAGCACGAGGTCGCCACCGAGGTGTCCGTCAACACCGCCTACGGCGTCGAGCGGGTCGTCCGGGACGCCTTCGCCCGCGCCCAGGCCCGTCCGCGCAAGAAGCTCACGCTGGTCCACAAGAACAACGTGCTGACCTTCGCCGGGCACCTGTGGACGAACATCTTCAACAAGGTGGCCGAGGAGTTCCCCGAGGTCACCACGGACTACATTCACGTCGACGCGGCCACCATCTACCTGGTCACCGACCCGGCCCGGTTCGACGTGATCGTCACCGACAACCTCTTCGGCGACATCATCACCGACCTCGCCGCGGCCGTCTCCGGCGGCATCGGCGTCGCGGCGAGCGGCAACATCAACCCCTCCCGCGAGTTCCCCTCGATGTTCGAGCCGGTCCACGGTTCCGCGCCCGACATCGCCGGCCAGGGCAAGGCGGACCCGACCGCCACGGTCCTGTCCGTCGCCCTGCTGCTGCGCCACCTCGGCTACGAGGCCGAGGCCGCCCGCGTCGAGGAAGCGGTCACCGCCGACCTCACCGAGCGCCAGGGCAAGCCCGCCCGCTCCACCTCGGAGATCGGCGACGCGCTGGCCGTACGAGTAGCCGGCTGACCCCGCCGAGCCTTCTCGAAGCCTCACGAAGACTTTCGAAGCCGCCGGGTCGCACACGCACCCGGCGGCTTCCCCGTGCCTGCCACCGGGTGCCACCATCAACCCCGGGTCCGCTTTCACCCCGATTCCTTCCACCCCGGCCTCCGCGCGATAATCGAACGCGAAGCCGCGGTATGAGGGAATGCTCGGACGTCCTACGACAGGGGTGTGAGCGCGGCCACTACTACAACCGGTGAAGGACTACCACTCATGACGACGCCCACGATCGAGCTCAAGCCGTCCGCGCACCCGACCGCCGCCGCCGAGCGCGAGGCGATCCTCGCCAACCCCGGATTCGGCCGCCACTTCACCGACCACATGGTGACGATCAAGTGGACCGAGGGCCGCGGCTGGCACGACGGCCAGCTCGTCCCGTACGCGCCGATCCCGCTCGACCCGGCCACCAACGTCCTGCACTACGCCCAGGAGATCTTCGAGGGCCTGAAGGCCTACCGCCGCCCCGACGGTTCGGTGGCCACCTTCCGTCCCGACCAGAACGCCAAGCGCTTCCAGCGCTCCGCCCGCCGCCTCGCCATGCCCGAGCTACCGGTGGAGACCTTCATCGAGGCCTGTGACGTCCTGGTCCAGCAGGACAAGGACTGGGTCCCGGCGCACGGCGGCGAGGAGTCCCTCTACCTGCGCCCCTTCATGATCGCCACCGAGGTCGGCCTGGGCGTCAAGCCCGCCAACGAGTACCTCTTCCTGGTCATCGCCTCCCCGGCCGGCGCCTACTTCCCCGGTGGCGTCAAGCCGGTCTCCATCTGGGCCTCCGAGGACCGGGTCCGCGCCGTCCCCGGCGGCATGGGCGACGCCAAGACCGGCGGCAACTACGCGGCCTCCCTGCTCGCCCAGGCGGAGGCCGCCGCCCAGGGCTGCGACCAGGTCTGCTACCTCGACGCGGTCGAGCACAAGTGGGTCGAGGAACTCGGCGGCATGAACCTGTACTTCGTGTACGGCGCTGCATCCAATGAAAAGCCGGTGATCGTCACCCCCACCCTGTCCGGCTCCATCCTGGAGGGCGTCACCCGCGACTCCCTCCTGACCGTCGCCCGCGACCTCGGCTACGCGTCCGAGGAGGCCCGGGTCTCCATCGACCAGTGGCAGCGCGACTCGGAGAACGGCACCCTCACCGAGGTCTTCGCCTGCGGCACGGCCGCCGTGATCACCCCGGTCGGCACGGTCAAGCGGACCGGCGCCGAGTGGCAGCAGTCGGGCGGCGAGCCCGGCGAGGTCACCCTCCGCCTCCGCGAGGCGCTCCTGGACATCCAGCGCGGCACGGCGGAGGACAAGCACGGCTGGATGCACCAGCTCGGCTGATCGATCTCCGGTCGTCCGTTCGACGCGTACTCATTCGGTCGTCGGCCGACGTGTCGCTCGATGGGGTGCACGGGGCCGCTTATCAGGGTGCGGAGCGTGCACGGAGCGCATGGTCAGCGGTGACGGTTCGTTCGGTGCGACTGGGGGAGGGGGCTGGTGGCGCGCAGGCGCGGGCGGAAGCGTGCGCTGCGTGCGCCGGCTGCCCCGTTCACGGTGGGGGCTCCGTCGGGGGCGAGGATCCGGGATCGGCTGAAGGGTCCGCGCGGGACCACGAGCCCACCCAGGACAGCGGGCACGCCCCACCAGGGCGGCAAGACCCGACCGCGCCGAAGTGACCACCTCGTGCTGTTCCTCGACCTCGAAGACCGTTCGCGAGATCACCAGGTACAGCGCCCCGCCTACGGCCCTCGGCAGCAGGAAGCTGCAAGGGTCATGTTCCAGCCCGCCGGGTACCAGTAGATCCCGCCCCGCGAGCGCCCCAAGGCGTGCCGATGGCGGTGAGGAGGAGCGCGAAGGAGGGCATCGCGGACTGGGCGTTCCAGGCGATGGGGGCCCGTGTGGGTGGTGCGGGCCCGGGATGCGCGGGGCAGGATCGCGTCCAGGTCGCGGCCCATGGAGTAGGGCATCAGGCCCGCGTTGCCGACCGGGCCCGCGGAGGTGGGCAGGCAGGACCCGCCGGGAGGTGTGCCGGGTGGGGGAGAGGGAGGGTGATGGAGGCGACCGGCTCCGACAGGCCCGCCGCCACCGCCGCCAGACACCACGTCGGCCGGAAGCCGCCCAGCAGGTAGCCGTCGGCCTCCGGCAGCGCGGAGGTGGGGGGAGGGCCGTCATGCCGATGGCGAGGACCTTGGGCATGGCGAGCAGCATCCGGCACCAGCCCAGCCCGAAGGGCGGTGGCAGCCGGACGCATCGCGCTGCACTTAGAACAGCGTTCAATGTGAGCCATGATGCTTGGGGGAATCCTTTCCCTTACGGGTGTCCCTCATTAGAGTGACGTTCAAAGTGAAGGGAACGAGATGCGGCTGACCCCCACCGAACGCGACCGGCTGCTGCTCTTCGGAGCCGCCGAGCTCGCCCGTGCCCGCCGCGCGCGGGGCCTCAGGCTCAACGTGCCCGAGGCCACCGCGCTGATCGCGGACACCGTCTGCGAGGCCGCCCGGGACGGAAAGCGGCTCGCCGAGGCCGTCGAGGCCGCCCGTGCCGTCCTCGGCCCGGCCGACGTGCTGCCCGGCGTCGCCGACGTCGTCACCGAGGTGCACGTCGAGGCCGTCTTCGACGACGGGTCGCGGCTCGCGGTCGTCACCGACCCGATCGGGGGCGCGGGCCTCGGGGAGACGGCTCCGGGTGCGCTGCTGCCCGGTCCCGCGCACAGCGACCCGGAGGCGGTCCTACGGCTGACCGTCACCAACACCGCCACCGTCCCGGTCTCCGTCACCTCGCACTTCCACTTCTTCGAGGCCAACCCGCGCCTCGACTTCGACCGTGCCGCGGCCTACGGGCTGCGGCTCGCCGTCCCCGCCGGCTCCTCCGTGCGGTTCGGGCCCGGGGAGTCGCAGGAGGTCGGTCTCGTACCGATCGGCGGCGCCCGGGTCGCCATCGGCTTCGCCGGGCTCGTGGACGGCCCGCTGGACGCGCCCGGCGCCCGCGAGGAGGCCCTGCGCAGGGCGGCCGCCTGCGGCTACCTGGGCGTACCGGAGACCGGGGAGACCGACCGATGAGCCGCCCCGGGGGCCACCCCGCCGAGGCCCGCCGCCTCACCCCGCACGAGTACGCGGCCACCCACGGCCCGCGCGCCGGCGACCGCGTCCGGCTCGGCGACTCGGGCCTGGTGATCCGCGTCGAGGACGACTCCCAGCGCTACGGCGACGAGTTCCTCGCCGGGTTCGGCAAGACCGCCCGCGACGGACTGCACCTGAAGGCCGCCGCCGTCCGGGACACCTGTGACGTCGTCATCAGCAACGCCGTCGTCATCGACGCCGTGCTCGGCATCCGGAAGGTGTCCATCGGCATCAGGGAAGGGCGCATCTGCTCGATCGGGCGGGCCGGCAACCCCGACACCCTCGACGGGGTGGACGTCGTGGTCGGCACCGGCACGTCCATCGTGTCCGGCGAGGGCCTGATCGCCACCGCCGGGGCCGTCGACACCCACGTCCATCTGCTGTCCCCGCGCATCATGGAGGCCTCGCTGGCCTCCGGCGTGACCACGATCATCGGGCAGGAGTTCGGGCCGGTGTGGGGGGTGGGCGTCAACTCGCCCTGGGCGCTGCGGCACGCGTTCGGGGCCTTCGACGCCTGGCCGGTCAACATCGGTTTCCTGGGCCGGGGTTCGTCCTCGCACCGGGCGCCGCTGGTCGAGGCGCTGGCCGAGGGCGGCGCCTGCGGCTTCAAGGTGCACGAGGACATGGGCGCCCACACCCGGGCGCTGGACACCGCCCTCCGGGTCGCCGAGGAACACGACGTCCAGGTCGCCCTGCACAGCGACGGGCTGAACGAGTGCCTGTCCGTGGAGGACACCCTCCGGGTGCTCGAAGGCCGTACCATCCACGCCTTCCACATCGAGGGCTGCGGCGGCGGACACGTGCCGAACGTCCTGAAGATGGCCGGTGTCCCCAACGTCATCGGCTCCTCCACCAACCCCACCCTGCCCTTCGGCCGGGACGCGGTCGCCGAGCACTACGGGATGATCGTCTCCGTCCACGACCTCAAGACCGACCTGCCCGGCGACGCCGCCATGGCCCGCGACCGCATCCGGGCCGGCACCATGGGAGCCGAGGACGTGCTGCACGACCTGGGCGCGATCGGCATCACCTCGTCCGACGCGCAGGGCATGGGCCGGGCCGGCGAGACCGTCCGCCGCACCTTCGCGATGGCCGGGAAGATGAAGGCCGAACTGGGCGCCCCGGACGGCGGGCACGACAACGAGCGCGTGCTGCGCTACATCGCCAAGCTGACCATCAACCCCGCCATCGCCCACGGCCTCGCCCACGAGGTCGGCTCGATCGAGGTCGGCAAGCTCGCCGACATCGTGCTGTGGTCCCCCGAGTACTTCGGCGCCAAGCCGCAGCTCGTCCTCAAGTCCGGCTTCCCCGCGTACGGCGTGACCGGCGACCCGAACGCGGCCACCGACACCTGCGAACCCCTCGTCCTGGGACCGCAGTTCGGGGCCCACGGGGCGACCCCCGCCGACCTCTCGGTGGCGTTCGTCGCCCGGGCCGCGCTCGACCAGGGCAACGACACCATGCCCACCCGGCGCCGCCGGGTCGCCGTCCGCGGCACCCGCGGCATCGGCCCGGCCGACCTGCGGCTCAACTCCCGTACCGGAGCGGTCGACGTCGACCAGCGCACCGGACTGGTCACCCTCGACGGCGAGCCGCTGCGCTCCAAGCCCGCCGACTCCGTCTCCCTCAACCGCCTGTACTTCCTCTGAGGATCACCGATGACTGCTGCCTCCGACGGCTTCCGGATGCCCGCCGAATGGACCCCGCACGAGCGCACCTGGATGGCGTGGCCGGGCCCCAACCCCACCTTCGACGACCCGGACGACCTCATCGCCGCCCGGACGGCCTGGGCGTCGGTGGCCCGTGCGATCCTCCGCTTCGAACCGGTGACCGTCGTGTGCGGTCCCGGCCGGTCGGCCGAGGCGCAGGCGCTGCTCGGCCCCGGCGTCGACACCGTCGAACGGGACCTCGACGACGCCTGGATGCGGGACATTGGCCCCACGTTCCTCACCAACGGGCGTGAACTCGCCGCCGTGGACTGGACGTTCAACGGCTGGGGTGCCCAGCACTGGGCCCGCTGGGAACACGACGCGAAGGTCGCCGCCCAGGTCGCGGACCTCGCGGGCGCGCGGACGTACGCCTCGAAGCTGGTGAACGAGGGGGGCGCGATCCACGTCGACGGCGAGGGGACGGTCCTGCTGACGGAGACCGTACAGCTCGGCCCGGAGCGCAACCCGGGCTGGAGCCGCGAGGAGGTCGAGGCCGAGATCCACGGGATGCTCGGCACCCGCAAGGCGATCTGGCTGCCGCGCGGACTCACCGGCGACTACCCCCCGCACGGCTTCGGCACCCTCGGCCACGTCGACATCGTCGCCGCCTTCGCCCGCCCCGGGGTCGTGGTCGCCCACCACCAGCCGGACCCGGCGCACCCCGACCACGAGGTCACCAGGGAGGTCATCGGGCTGCTGCGGTCCGCGACCGACGCCCGCGGCCGCGCCCTGGAGGTCGTCGAGGTCCCTGCGCCGACCGTCCTGGAGGCCGACGGACACTGGGCGGACTACTCCTACATCAACCACTACCTCTGCAACGGCGGAGTCGTGCTGTGCGGCTTCGACGACCCGCGCGACGAGACCGCGGCCGGGATCCTCCGCCGTCTCTTCCCCGAGCGGACCGTGACCCTGGTGGACGCCCGTACGATCTTCGCGGGCGGCGGCGGCATCCACTGCATCACCCAGCAGCAGCCGAAGATCTAGGAATCCAGGAGCGGAACATGGCCGGTGCGCGCAGGAACGCCCCGCCCCGCGAGGACGTGCTCGCCGCCGCCATGACCATGATCGCCGACCGTGGTCTGGAGAAGCTCACCATGGCCGCCCTCGGCCGCGAGGTCGGGATGAGCAGCGGCCACCTCCTCTACTACTTCCACTCCAAGGACGAGCTCCTGCTCCAGACCCTGGAATGGAGCGAGGGCCGGCTGGGCGCCGAGCGCGGCCGGCTGCTCACCCGGCCCGGCACCGTCCGCGAGCGCCTGGACGGGTACGTCGACCTGTACGTGCCCGACGGGCACCGCGACCCGCACTGGACGCTCTGGCTGGAGGTCTGGAACCGCTCGCAGAACGCCGGGGAGGCCGCCCGCGACCGGCAGGCCGCCATCGAGGGCGCCTGGCACCGCGACCTGGTGGCGCTCCTCGCGGAGGGCGTGTCCACGGGCGAGTTCCGCGCGGTCGACCCGGACCGCTTCGCCACCCGCCTGCGTGCCCTGCTCGACGGCTTCTCCATCCATGTGGCGATCGGCCTGCGCGGCACGGACCGCACCCGGGCCCTCGGCCACGTACGGGAGTTCCTGGCAGCGGATCTCGTGCGACACCCGGAGTGACGACCGCATCCTGAGACGGTGAGTGAGCCGGGGGCGCGGTTGTGCCACACTGCCCCCGTGCTCTCGTTCGCCATGATTATTGGCAGCAGGCGCGCCGGTCCGCAGTGACCACCACGTACGACCAGGTACGGGTGGCCATCGTCGTCCTCGACCCGCGCGCAGACCTCTCGCACCCGCGAGGGGTTTTTTCGTTTTCCGGCCCACCTTCAGCCGGGAGGCAGGCGCGAGGGACCATGGAGGCACGGTGGAGCCGGTCATTCCGGTACGACCGAGATTCGACATCAGGAGCCTTGAGACCATGACCGAGACGGAAACCAGCGAGCTCGACGACTCGTTCCACGTCTTCGACACCACGCTGCGCGACGGCGCGCAGCGCGAGGGCATCAACCTCACCGTCGCGGACAAGCTCGCCATCGCCCGGCACCTGGACGACTTCGGCGTGGGCTTCATCGAGGGCGGCTGGCCGGGTGCCAACCCCAGGGACACCGAGTTCTTCGCCCGGGCCCAGCAGGAGATCGACTTCAGGCACGCCCAGCTCGTCGCCTTCGGAGCGACCCGCAGGGCGGGTGCCAGGGCGGCGGAGGACCCCCAGGTCAAGGCGCTGCTGGAATCCGGCGCCCCGGTGATCACGCTGGTCGCCAAGTCCCACGACCGGCACGTCGAGCTGGCCCTGCGCACCACCCTCGACGAGAACCTGGAGATGGTCCGCGACACCGTCTCCTTCCTCAAGGACCAGGGCCGCCGGGTCTTCGTCGACTGCGAGCACTTCTTCGACGGCTACCGCGCCAACCCCGAGTACGCGAAGGCGGTCGTCCGCGCCGCCTCGGACGCCGGCGCAGACGTCGTCATCCTCTGCGACACCAACGGCGGCATGCTCCCCGCCCAGGTCAACGCCGTGGTCTCCACCGTCCTCGCCGACACCGGCGCCCGGCTCGGCATCCACGCCCAGGACGACACCGGCTGCGCGGTCGCCAACACCCTCGCCGCCGTCGACGCGGGCGCCACCCACGTGCAGTGCACGGCGAACGGCTACGGCGAGCGCGTCGGCAACGCCAACCTGTTCCCGGTGGTCGCCGCGCTGGAGCTGAAGTACGGCAAGAAGGTGCTGCCCGACGGCCGGCTGCGCGAGATGACCCGGATCTCCCACGCCATCGCCGAGGTCGTCAACCTCACCCCCTCCACCCACCAGCCGTACGTGGGTGTCTCGGCCTTCGCCCACAAGGCTGGCCTGCACGCCTCGGCCATCAAGGTCGACCCCGACCTCTACCAGCACACCGACCCCTCCCTCGTCGGCAACACCATGCGCATGCTGGTCTCCGACATGGCCGGCCGCGCCTCCATCGAGCTCAAGGGCAAGGAACTGGGCGTCGACCTCGGCGACGACCGGGAACTGGTCGGCCGGGTGGTGGAACGCGTCAAGGAGCGCGAGCTCAGGGGGTACACCTACGAGGCGGCCGACGCCTCCTTCGAACTGCTCCTGCGCGCCGAGGTCGAGGGCAAACCCCGCTCCTACTTCCGCGTCGAGTCCTGGCGGGCCATCGTCGAGGACCGCCCCGACGGCACCCACGCCAACGAGGCCACGGTCAAGCTCTGGGCGAAGAGCGAGCGCATCGTCGCCACGGCGGAGGGCAACGGCCCGGTCAACGCCCTCGACCGGGCGCTGCGGGTGGCCCTGGAGAAGATCTACCCCCAGCTGGCCAAGCTCGACCTGGTCGACTACAAGGTCCGCATCCTGGAGGGCAAGCACGGCACCGAGTCCACGACCCGGGTCCTGATCTCCACGTCCGACGGCAGCGGCGAGTGGTCGACGGTGGGCGTCGCCGAGAACGTGATCGCCGCGTCCTGGCAGGCCCTGGAGGACGCGTACACGTACGGCCTGCTGCGGGCCGGCGTCGAGCCCGCCGAGTAGGCGGTCCGGTTCAGCAGGAGTCCTCGGCGAGCTTCTCGAACTCGCCGAGGCTCAGCACCCGGCCGTCCGCCCAGACCCGGCCGGGTCTCAGCTTCGCCAGGTCGGTCGTGCGGAACGTCAGCGTCGTGCTGTACGCGTAGTCGCCCTCGCCCTTCACGAAGCCGAGTCGACAGGTGTACGCGGCCACCGTGTGCTGCGCCCCGGTGTGCCGGGCGTGCCAGTCGGCGGGCGGGTCGAAGAGCGGGAAGCTCGCCTTCCCGGTCCGCAGCGTCTTCTCGACCCGCCAGCCGGACAGGTTGCGCCCGGAGCCGTCCCGGGCCCGGGTGCCGCTGAGGGACAGACCCTGGACCCGGTCGTCGCCGCACGGCCGGACCAGCGCGTGCGGCCTGCCGTCCAGCCCGACCCGTACCGCGGCCAGCGGCGCCGCCATGGACTCGCACCCGGCCAGCAGCACCGCACCGGCGACCGTGCCCAGCACGGCCGCCGCCCCGCTCGTATGTCGCACAGCACTCCTACGGCACTACTGAAGACGCCACTTCTGGTTGGCGGCCCCCGTGCACGACCAGATCTGCGCCCGCGCACCGTTCGCCGACGAGTTGTCCGTGACGTCGAGGCACGTGTTCGCCGCCGTGTTCACGACATCACCGGTCGAGGAGTTGTACGACCACTGCTGCGCACCGGTTCCGTTGCAGTCGTACAAGTGACGGCGCGTGACGACGCGGTGTCCCGCATCCTCACCCAGAAGTTCCGGCTGGGTCTCTTCGGACGTCACCTACTCCAAGGACGCCTCGTCACCTACCTCCGGATACGACGTGGGCGTGGTCGTCGTCGGCGAGACCCCCTACGCCGAGGGCGTCGGAGACGTCGGCAACGGCCACGACCTGACCCTGTCCGCCGCCGACCGGGCCGCCGTGGACAAGGTGTGCGCGGCCATGAAGTGCGCGGTGCTGATCGTCTCCGGGCGCCCGCAGCTGATCGGCGACCGGCTCGGCGGGATCGACGCCCTGGTGGCGTCCTGGCTGCCGGGCACCGAGGGCGACGGCGTGGCCGACGTGCTCTACGGCAGGCGCGCCTTCACCGGACAGCTCCCGGTCACCTGGCCGAAGTCCGAGGCACAGCTGCCGATCAACGTGGGAGACGCGTCGTACGACCCGCAGTACCCGTACGGCTGGGGTCTGACGACCCTGACCAAGGCACCCAAGGGCGGCGAGGCGACCCTGCGGGCGCTCGGCGCCGCGGCCAGGGCCGCGGAACGGGCCGGTGCCTCCTCGACGGGCTGGAGGCTGGTCACCGAGGCCCGGCTGCTCGTTCAGGCGAAGGTCGGCCAGTCGATCACGGCGGCCGTCTCCGAGCCCTTCGCCGACGCCGACCATCTGCTGCTGACCGGGAAGTACGCGGCGGCGGTGGAGAAGCTGACGGAGGCGTACCGGGCAGCGTGACGCACGACCGCTCTGGGGAGGCTTCGGTCATTCCCCGCTTCTCGGGCAATTCCTCGCGCTTCGGGTAATTTCGAAGCATGAAGGCCGCGCGACGGACCCGAAGCCTCCCGGTGCTGCTGCTCGCCGTGCTGGCGCTGCTCGCCCTGACCGCGGGCGCTCCGCAGGCCACGGCGGCCACCGGGGTCTCGGCGATCGCCGACGCCCTGCGCAGGAGCCCGGTGTACGTCGACCCGGCGGCCGCCGCCCAGCTGTCCACGGCCGAGGCCGACACCCTGGCCCACCAGATCAAGGACGCGGACGAACCGCTGTTCATCGCCGTCCTGCCGGCCGGCTACCCCACCAGGAACCTCTTCACCGACCTGCGCACGGCCACCGGGATCACCGGCCTGTACGCCGTCCGCCTCGGCGACCGCTTCGACGCCCGCGCCGACGCCTCGGTGCTGCCCCGCACGGCCGTGCGGAACCTGGTCACCAGCGTCCAGGGCGAGACCGCGAACACCCAGCTCACCGACTTCACCGGCCGCGCCCTGACCAGCATGGGCGGCAAGGCGCCCGCCTCGTGGGGCGGCCGCGCCACGACCGGCTCGGGGGTCTCCGACACGGCGCTGATCGCGCTCGGGGCGGTGGTCGTGGCCGGTGGCGCGGGCGCGTACGCGCTGGTCCGCCGCAGCCGCCGGCGCCACGAACAGGAGCAGCGGGCCGCGCTGGACCGGCTCCGGGTGGTCGTGGACGAGGACATCACCGCGTTCGGCGAGGAACTGGACCGGCTCGACTTCCATCCGGCCGAGTCCGGCGCGGACGGCGCGATGCGCGCCGACTACGAGCGGGCGCTGAACGCCTACGACCAGGCGAAGTCGGCCATGGCCGACGCCCGGAGACCGGAGGACGTCCGCGCGGTCACCGAGGCCCTGGAGGACGGTCGGTTCTCGCTGGCCCAGCTGGCCGCCCGCCGCACCGGAACACCGCTCCCCGAGCGCCGGCCGCCGTGCTTCTTCGACCCCCGGCACGGCCCCTCGGTCACGGACGCCACCTGGACCCCGCCCGGTGGCGCACCCCGTGAGGTACCGGTCTGCGCGGCCGACGCCACCCGGCTGGCCGACGGCCGGGACCCGGTGGTCCGCGAGGTCGACACCGACCTGGGCCGCCGACCCTACTGGGACGCGGGGCCGGCCTACGGTCCCTGGGCGGGCGGCTACTTCGGCGGCGGCATCCTGCCCGGTCTCCTCCTCGGCACCGCCCTGGGCGGCTGGATGTCCGCCCCCGCCTACGCGGCCGACTACGGCACCGGCTACGGCGACTTCGGCGGCTTCGACACCGGCGGCCACCAGGGCGGCGACGTCTCGGGCGCGAACTTCGACCCCGGGGACTTCGGCGACTTCGGGGGAGGCGGCGATTTCGGGGGCGGCGGGGGAGGGGACAGCGGGGACTTCGGCGGCGGCTTCTGACCGGACTCGATCGCCCTGTCCTCGACCTGTCCCCGGTGCGCCTCCGATCGGCCTCTGCCCGAACGCACAGCACCTGCTGCCGGTACGGAAACGAACCGCACCCGCACCGTGTCGACGTGCGGTTCGCGAGGTGACGGAACGCCGGTCCCGGCGTCAGCGGCCGCTCCGTGGCCGCGACCTGCGCGCCGTCAGGAACACCAGCGCGCCGCCCGCCACCAGCAGGACGGCGGTGCCCGCCCGCAGCAGGACTCCGTCCGTGCCCGTGGCGGCGAGCCCACCGCCCGTCGTCGTCCCGGTCCCGGTTCCCGCCCCGGAGCCCGACGGGCTCGCGGTGGCCGTGGCCGACGGGGACGCGGAGGTGCCGGGCGACGGGCTGGACGTCGCCGAGCCGGTGGCCGTCACCGCGATCGCCGCGGTGTCGTTCGCCGCGTCGTCGTCACGGTTGGGGTAGTCGGGGTTCTCCACCGCCTTCACGCTGCCCTGCGCGCCGGGGACGACCCGGTCGATCCGCACCGTGAACTCCTGGCTCACCGAGTCGCCCGGCCCGAAGTCCGTGCTGCCGATCTCGCAGGTGTAGCTCTTCGCGCCGGCCTTCCGCGGTGTGCAGTTCCACAGCGGCCCGGGATCGCCCTGCTCGCCGGGGCCGGGGGCGCCGGTGATGGTGGTCCCGGCGGGCGGGGTCACCACGAAGGTGCCGGAGTTGTCGGCGTCCGTCCACGGGAAGCCCATCCGGCCCGGCCCGGTGTTCCGCACGCCCACGGTGATGCTCACCGTCTCGCCGACCCTGCCCTCGACCGTGTCACCGAGCGCCTGGTAGTCGGCGTGCTGGGTGGTGGCGAAGGTGCCGTATCCGGAGCCGGTGAAGCCGGAGCCGGGGGCGACGGACTTCAGGCCGAGCGGCGCGCCGGTGCCGGTCTCGGGGAAGTCGGACGGGTCGAAGGAGTCGGGCGGGGTGCCGCCGACCGGCCACACGACGTAGGTGTTGTAGCCGTACATCGTGTCCGCGGCGGCGGTGTAGCGCAGCGGCGCGTCCGTCTCGTAGGCCGAGCCGGGCGTGACCGGGGTGTCGAACCGGCACCAGGCGCCGGCGTCGGGCGAGTCCGAGTAATGGCAGTTGGAGTGAGTGCGGGCGAGGGAGACGCCGTCGGAGTCCTGAACCAGCAGCATGACGCCCTTGTCGGCGGGGGCGGCGCCGGTGTCGGCGAAGGCCGGGGTGCGCTCGAAGACGGCGCCGGGCGCGATGCCCTTGAGCGCGGGGTAGGGCCGGGTGACGAGCTTCGGGCCGCCGACCAGGACGTCCGTCTTCCCGGTCACGGTGGGCGCGTCGGAGGCGGTGGCGGTGTAGGTGATGGCACCGGTGTCGCCCGCCTTGGCGCCCGCGGTGGGCTTCAGGAAGAACGGGTCGATCGACTCCCCGCCCGACAGCGGGCCCACGTCGCATCTGACCTTGAGGGCGCCGGTGCTCACGCAGTCCCCCGTGACCACCATCGTCGCCTTCCCGGCGAGGGACGACGCGTCGACCGCGACCGAGACGCCGTGGGCGTCCCCGCCCGAGGCGGTGATGCCGAGGGCCAGGTTCGGGCCCTCGCCCTGGGTGGGGAGGTAGTAGTTCTCCTGGGTGTCCAGGACGAGCGTCGTTCCGGCGGCGTGCGCGGCCGGGGTCGCGAGCGCCAGGACGGCCGTCGCGAATGCGGCGGCCGCCGCTGTCCGCCATGTTCCACGTAATGTCAGCACAGTACGTGGACACGCCAAAGCCGCGGAAGGTTGCGCCGGATCGACCGTCAGCTGACGGAGCCAGGTGATCCGCCTGAACTCGAGGGTCCGGGAGGGGGCCCGACCCCAGGAGTTCACCGCCCCCGAAGGGCCCCCGACATGACCGAGCGCCCGGCCCGCCGCGGCAAGCGGAGGACGGGCGCTACGGAAGCGGCGGGGCGGGGACCGGGTGGGCTCGGGAACCGCGGGCGTCTTCGGCGGTTCCGTGCCGTCGGGTCACGCGCTCTTGATCGCCGAGATGTCGAAGTTCAGCTTGATCTTGTCGGAGACGAGGACACCACCGGTCTCCAGCGCCGCGTTCCACGTCACGCCCCAGTCGGAGCGCTTGATCTCGGCCTTGCCCTCGAAGCCGACGCGCTCGTTGCCGAACGGGTCCTTGGCGGCGCCGTTGAACTCCAGGTCGATGGTGACCGGCTTGGTGACACCGAGGATCGTGAGGTCGCCGGTGATGCGGTAGTCCTCGTCGCCGAGGGCCTCCGCCTTGGTGGAGCGGAAGGTCATCGTCGGGAACTCGTCCGTCTTGAAGAAGTCCGCCGACTTCAGGTGGCCGTCGCGGTCGGGGCTGCCCGTGGTGATGCTGGCCATCTGGATGTCGAGGGAGGCCGTGGACTTCGAGGGGTCCTCGCCGTCCAGGTGCAGCGTGCCCTCGAAGTCCTGGAAGCTGCCCTTGACGTTGGTGACCATCGCGTGGCGGGCCACGAAGCCGAGCGTGCTGTGGGCCGGGTCGATCGTGTAGTCGCCGGTCAGCGCGGCGAGGTCGGCGGTCGAGCCGGTGTCGGAGGCGTCGTTCTTGCGGCCGAAGATGCTCATGGGGTGCTCCTTGAGGGGGACGGGTCCCGTTGATGTTTAACATTCAACGAACTCAACGACGCCTACCGTAGACCTATTCCATTCGGCCTTCAACATCATCGGTCCGCGTGTCGC